>NZ_JAGTJY010000028.1:0-47709 GCF_018195695.1 Achromobacter sp. Marseille-Q0513
CTCTATCATTCATCGTCGCTGCTGCCTGGCGTGCCCCTGCAGACCGCCTTCGCGCTCAATTGGTGCGAACGCTACGGCACCCATGCCTGGGCGGCCAACCCCTGGGTCTGGGTAGTGGAATTCCGCCGCCGGCAGGACGGACTGCAGGAAAACTGAGCGCGCGATCCGTGCATGCCGTCGCGACCGCGCCACGCCCGCCTCCCAGATGGTGACCGCCTGTAACTCCATGGCGAGAATCAGCGGGATTCCGCCGCATTTCAGTCGATTTCAGCTCCGGGTTTACCAGAGCGGAAAGCGGATGCCGCAATGCAGCGTCGCCACGCCATGACACAGGGGGACAGTTGCGTATTGTCGCCATTGCGCCTGGGGCGTTTACCAATTCCACGATGAAAGGCGGGAAAATAGCGTCGACAACTACTCAACTTTGCTGCATCACGCAGCGGGCAGGTGCAACATGAACAAATGGCTTATCGCTGGCGCGACCGCCGCCGGCCTGGTGATATCCAGCGCGGCCATGGCTCGCGTGGACGTGGGCATATCCATCGGCGTGCCCGGCGTCGTCTACCCGGCCGCTCCAGTCTACGTGGCGCCGCCCCCGCCCGTGTACGTCGCGCCGGCGCCGGTCTACGCGCCGCCCCCGCCCGTCTACTACCGCCCGGCGCCTGTCTATGTCGCGCCGCCCGTCATCTATCCCGCGCCGGTGTACTACCGCGGCGGCGGCCGCTACTGGCATGACCGCGGCGGCTACTACCGTCATGGCGGCTGGGGTCACGGTCACGGCTACCGCCGCTGATCCGGCGCGCAGCCAAGCAAAAGGCCACTCATTCGAGTGGCCTTTTTTTCGAGCAGCGCAGCCGCGCCGTTCGTGAGCTGATGCGCCAGGGGTCGGGGCGATGTCCGGTCGCCCGACGATATAGGCGAATCAGGCAGCGGGAACCTGTAGCGGCTTGCCGGCAGCGGCCGGCTTCGCCAAAGGCGCCTGCTGAACCTTGCCGCCTTCCCAACGCGACGGCTCCTGGACCAGATCGATCCACCGGCGGGGTGCGCTCGACGCCCGCCACCAACCATTATGCGGACGCATGAGCAAACTCCGGTTCACCGTTGAAACGCACGCCGTTGATTTCCTCGAACAGACTGCGGCTTTCCTGCTCCGCTTCGTCCAAGGTCGCGAACGGCTCCTGTCCGGGTACCGTCCAGCATTTTTCCGGCGCGCTGCCGCCAATGCGGCGGGTCCAGATCTGCACGCGGTAGCCCTGGCTCTCTTCCTGAGTCACCGAGCATCTCACGCGAAAATCTCCAATCATTCTTGAAGTCATGGATAACTCCTTTGTTATTTATAAGTGAATGATGCGTGTATACGCCTGCGTATTGTGCCGCAACTATCCGGCCCTTATATCGGATTACACAATTATTAACATTTAAACCAAGCACTTATCCGCGCAGATTAATCGGCAAAAGCGACAGGAATATGGCTGGCACGCATATCGCACAAGCCCATATGGGTGAACAAAACCGAGCCCGTGTTCCGAGCATAAAAAAAACGGACTCCCGAGGGAGTCCGTCATTTTTCCTTGCGTCCGGACGATGGCCGGACGGAGGAGGCCGGCGTCAGCCGCCCGCGCTCAGGGCTTGAGCACCGTCAGGCCGCCCATGTAGGGCTGCAGCGCCTTGGGCACGAGCACGCTGCCGTCCGGCTGCTGGTGGTTTTCCAGCACGGCCACCAGCGCGCGGCCCACGGCCAGGCCGGAACCGTTCAGCGTATGCACGTACTCGGGCTTGCCCTGGGCGTTGCGGAAGCGCGCCTGCATGCGGCGGGCCTGGAAGGTCTCGCAGTTGGACACCGAGGAAATCTCGCGCCAGGTGTTCTGCGCCGGCAGCCACACTTCCAGGTCGTAGGTCTTGGCCGCGCCGAAACCCATGTCGCCGGTGCACAGCAGCACCACGCGGTACGGCAGTTCCAGCAGCTGCAACACGCGCTCGGCGTGGCCGACCATGTCTTCCAGCGCCTCGTAGGACTGGTCGGGCGCGGTGATCTGCACCATCTCGACCTTGTCGAACTGGTGCTGGCGGATCATGCCGCGCGTATCGCGGCCGCCGCTGCCCGCCTCGGAGCGGAAGCACGGCGTATGGGCGGTAAGCTTGAGCGGCAGCTCGGCGGCAGCCAGGATGGCATCGCGCGCCACGCTGGTCAGCGTGATCTCGGAGGTCGAGATCAGGTACTGGTCCTCGCGCACATATGGCTTGCCCTGGTCGTCGACCTTGGGATCGTCATCGCCGCCGCCCTTGGACACGGCGAACATATCGTCCTTGAACTTGGGCAGCTGGCCCGTGCCATACAGCGTCGAGGCATTGACGATATAGGGCGTGTAGCACTCGGTGTAGCCGTGCGTGCCGGTCTGCAGGTCCAGCATGAACTGGGCCAGCGCGCGGTGCAGGCGGGCGATCGGGCCGCGCATGAACGAGAAGCGCGCGCCGGACAGCTTGGCGGCCATGTCGAAATCCAGGCCCAGCGGCTCGCCCACGGCGACGTGGTCGCGCGCTTCGAAGGCCAGAGGCTGCGGATTGCCGTCGGGGCCGGCGGCGGCCGGCAGCCAGCGGCGCACTTCGACGTTGTCGTCGGCCGACTCGCCCAGCGGCGCGCTGGCGTGCGGCAGGTTGGGCACCGACATGAGCAGCTCGTTCAGCGGCTGCTGCAGCGCGGCCAGCTCTTCTTCCAGCTGCTTCAGGCGCACCGGCACGGCCTGGGACTCGGCCATGACGGCGCTGGCGTCCTCGCCCTTGGCCTTGAGCTGGCCGATCTGCTTGGCCAGCGCGTTGCGGCGGGCTTGCAGGGATTCGGTCTCGGTCTGGACGGCCTTGCGGCGGGATTCCAGGTCGTTGAACCGTTCCGTGTCGAAGGACACGCCGCGGGTCTTGAGGCGGTCGACGACGGTTTGCAGGTCTTTGCGCAGCAGTATCGGGTCTAGCATGGTGATGTCGGTGAGGTTGCGGAAGGCAAGCGGGCCGGCGGCCCCTTACCGTTTCTTGGCGCGTTCCTGTGCGTCCAGCTCGCGCAGGAATGCCAGCTTTTGCTGGATTTTAGCCTCCAGGCCGCGGTCGGTCGGCCGGTAGAAGGAAGGATTCAATCCATCGGGGAAATACTGCTCGGCGGCGGCGTAGCCATGCGGCTCGTCGTGGGCGTAGCGATAGGCCTTGCCATGGCCCAGCTGCTTCATCAGCTTGGTCGGCGCATTGCGCAAGTGGATGGGCACCGGCGCGCTACCGTGCTCGGCCGCGAACTTGCGGGCCTGGTTGTAGGCGTTGTAGACGGCGTTGGACTTGGCGGCGCAGGCCATGTAGACCACTGCCTGGGCCAGCGCCAGCTCGCCTTCGGGCGAACCCAGTCGCTCGTAGATGTCGGCGCCATTGACGGCCAGGTCGGTGGCGCGCGGATCGGCCAGGCCGATGTCCTCGACCGCCATGCGCACCAGCCGGCGCGACAGGTATTTGGGATCGGCGCCGCCGTCGATCATGCGGCAGAACCAGTACAGCGCCGCGTCCGGATTGGAGCCGCGCACCGCCTTGTGCAAGGCGCTGATCTGGTCGTAGAAGGCGTCGCCGCCCTTGTCGAAACGCCGCAGGTTCTGCGATAGCGCGATTTCCAGCCAGGCCGCGTCCACGCTGTCACGTCCGGCGGACTGGGCCGATTCGGCCACCACTTCCACCGCGCTGATCAGCCGGCGCGCATCGCCGTCGGCCCAGGCCGCCAGCTGCTCGCGCGCGTCCGGCTCGACGCGCATGGCGGCGCCGGCCTCCAGGCCGTCGTTGAAGGCCGCGATGGCGCGGTCGACCAGCAACTGCAGCTCCTCGGGCGTGAGCGATTGCAGCACGTAGACCCGCGCCCGCGACAGCAAGGCCGAATTGACCTCGAACGAAGGGTTCTCGGTGGTCGCGCCGATGAAGGTGAACAGGCCGCTTTCGACATAGGGCAGGAAGGCATCCTGCTGCGCCTTGTTGAAGCGGTGCACCTCGTCCACGAACAGGATGGTGCGCCGCCCCTGCCCCTGCGCCACCTGGGCCACGGTGACGGCGTCGCGGATGTCCTTGACGCCGCCCAGCACTGCGGAAATGGCGATGAACTGGGCATCGAAGCCATCGGCCATCAGGCGCGCCAGCGTGGTCTTGCCCACGCCGGGCGGCCCCCAGAAGATCATGGAATGCGGCCGGCCCGATTCGAAGGCCACGCGCAGCGGCTTGTCCGGACCCAGCAGGTGCGACTGCCCGACCACGTCGGCCAGCGTGCGCGGACGCAGGCGCTCGGCCAGGGGCACGTAAGGCCGATGGGCAGGATCGGCCGCGAAGAGATCGTTGCTCATTGGCAGCAGATGGGGGAATAAGGCAAGGGTTTCAAGACAGCATTACACCACGGCAGCCATGCTGCCACGGCCGGCCGGAACCGTTCAGGACCGGACGCGCGCCGTCGCCCGTCCCGCCAGCGGCGCTCAGGCCAGCTCCGGCGCCGCGAAGCGGCGGTTGGCCAGCACGGGCAGCACCTTGCGCGCGTGCGCCAGCCGCTCGGGATCGATCTCGGTGAGCACCAGCGCCGGCCCCTCGCCGGCGCTGGCCGTTACCACGCCCAGCGGATCCACCACCATGCTGCGGCCGATGTTGCGCTCGCCGCACTCGCCCGTGGCGGCGATGTAGCAGGTATTTTCCAGCGCCCGCGCCGTCACCAGCACTTCCCAGTGGTTTTCCTTGAGCGAACCGCGCACCCAGGCCGCCGGCAGCGCCAGCAGGTCGGCGCCGTCCAGCGCCAGGCGGCGGGCCATTTCCGGGAAGCGTACGTCGTAGCAGGTCATCAGTCCGATTTTCAGGCCGTCGATCTCCAGCAGCGGCGGGATCTGGTCGCCCGGCGTGACGTTGGTCGATTCCTTCATGTTGAAGGCGTCGTACAGGTGCAGCTTGCGGTACTCGGAAATGATCTCGCCGTCGCGCAACGTGACCAGGGTGTTCCAGACGCGGCCGTCGCCCGTGGGCACGTGCACGCAGAACATGGTGGCCAGCCGCGAGCCCCGGCTGGCGGCGAGCAGGCGGGACACGAAGGGGCCGTCCAGCGGCTGGGCCGCCTTGAGCACGATCTGCGGGTCGGTGATATCGCGGGCCAGGATGCCTTCCGGCAGGATCAGCAGGCCGGCGCCGGCCTCGCTGGCGCGCCGCATCAGGTCCTCGCAGACCTGGGCATTTTCTTCCCAGACGCGGCTGACGGCGAACTGGCCCAAGGCGACTTTCAGCATGGTTTTTCCTCGAAACGGAGTGGCGGCCGGGCGGCGCCGCCCTGGCGGGCGATGCCTGCGCGACTGCGCGGCCCTCCATTGTCGCGCCTTCCGCCCCGAGACGGGCGTCTTAGGGAAACCCCCAGCTCCCGCTTGTAAATTTCTTTCACGATAATGAAAAAAAACGGATTTCCCGTAAATATTTTCCAAGACTGTCCACCAAGACCCGCCAGCGCCATGAGCATCTCCTCCTTCCCCGCAGCCCCCCTGGACGTGAACGGCAAAGGCCTCGGCGCCTTCCCCGCCTCCTGTACCACCGCCGGCGTGGCGGACCTGGGCTGGAACCTGCTGGCCGAGGACGTCAGCCTGCCGGCCGCCGTACTGTACGAAGCCCGCGTGCGCCACAACCTGCAGTGGATGCAGCGCTTCATGGAAGCCTACCGCGTCAAGCTGGCGCCGCACGGCAAGACCACCATGAGCCCGGCCCTGTTCCAGCGCCAGATCGACGGCGGCGCCTGGGGCATCACGCTGGCGAACGCGCCCCAGGTGCAGGCCGCGCACAACCACGGCATCCGCCGCGTGCTGATGGCCAACCAGCTGGTGGGCCGCGCCAACATGGCCATCATCGCCCGCATCCTGCGCCAGGATCCGGACTTCACCTATTTCTGCATCATCGACTCGCCGGCCAATGCCGCCCACCTGGGCGCCTACTTCGGCGAACAGGGCCTGACGCTGCCCGTGCTGATCGAGCTGGGCCCGGCCGGCGGCCGCACCGGCGTGCGCGACGACGCGCAATTCCAGGCGGTGGCCGACGAGATCGCCCGCTGGCCCGCGCTGGCCCTGGCCGGCATCGAAGTCTACGAAGGCGTGCTGCAGGAAGAACAGGCCATCCGCGCCTTCCTGCGCCGCGCCACCGGCGCGCTGCGCGGCCTGGCCGAAGCGGGCCGCCTGCGCAAGAACGGCCCGGCGCTGATCTCCGGCGCCGGCTCGGCCTGGTTCGACGTGGTGGCCGAGGAATTCTCGAATCTGGACATCGGCGCGCCGCTGGACGTGGTGCTGCGCCCCGGCTGCTACCTGTCGCACGACGTGGGCGTCTACCGCTCGGCGGCCGAGCGCATCAACGCGCACAACCCCGTGGCCCGCAAGATGGATCCGGGCCTGCAGCCCGCGCTGCAGGTCTGGGCCTACGTGCAATCGCTGCCCGAGCCGGGCCGCGCCATCATCGCGCTGGGCAAGCGCGACGCCGCCTTCGACGCCGGCCTGCCCACGCCCGCCCTGCGCTACCGTCCCGGCCAGGCCGCCCCCGGCGCCGCCCCGGCGCACTGGAAGCTGACGGCCATGATGGACCAGCACGCCTTCATGCAGATCGGCGAAGGCGACGACATCCAGGTCGGCGACATGATCGCCTTCGACATCTCCCATCCCTGCCTGACGTTCGACAAGTGGCGCCAGGTCCTGCTGGTGGACGAGCAATTCCGCGTCATCGACGTCGCGGAAACATTTTTCTAAGAAGCGCCCCTGCAGTAATGCGCCAGGCCCCCGAGGGGGAAAAACTTGGGACGGCCCGGCGCTTTCCTGAATCACGCGACAACTGTTTTTGACCCTCTGGAGAGAGACATGAACTTCCGCACCTCCCGGCGCGGCGGGCTGCAACGCCTGCTGCTGGCCGGCGCCATCGGCTTGACCACCCTGTCCGCCCCTGCCTTCAGCGCCCCGACGCCGGTCAAGGGAGGCACGATATCGGTCGCCACCATCGGCGAACCGCCGACGCTGGATCCGATGAGCAGCACCGCCGACCTGGTCGGGATCCTGACGCAGCATTTCTTCGAAACGCTGTATACCTTCGACGCCCAGTGGAACCTGACCCCGCTGCTGGCCGACAAGATGCCCGAGATCAGCGCCGACGGCCTGGTCTACACGATTCCGCTGCGCCAGGGCATCACCTTCCACGACGGCTCGAAGATGGATTCGTCCGACGTGCTGGCCTCGCTCAAGCGCTGGACCGAAACCGCCACGCGCGGCAAGGGCGCCGCCAAGGTCATCTCCAGCATCGAGGCGCCCGACGCCAACACCATCCGCATCACGCTCAAGCAGCCCTACTCGCCGCTGACCGCGCTGCTGGCCATGAACAATGCCGCCGCCGTCATCATGCCCAAGGGCAAGATCGCCCCGGTCCTGACCGAGATCGTCGGCACCGGCCCCTATCAGCTCAAGGCCCGCGTGCCGGACCAGTACATCCAGCTGGTGCGCTTCGACGGCTACAAGCAGCGCGAAGGCGAGCCCGACGGCTACGGCGGCGCCCGCAAGCAGTACCTGGACGAAATCCGCTTCGTGCCGGTGAGCAACGCCAACACCCGCACCGAAGCCGCCGTGGCCGGCCAGTTCGACTACGTCGACTCGCTGCCGGTGGAATCGCTGGACAAGCTCAAGGGCGGCCGTTCCGACCCGGTCATGCTCAAGCCTTTCGGCTGGCCGCGCCTGGTGCTCAACACCAAGCAGGGCATCATGTCCAACCTGGCCGTGCGCCAGGCCGTGCAGCTGGCGCTGAACGAAGAGGACATGCTGTTCGCCGCCTTCGGCAACAAGGAGTTCTACAAGCTCAACGGCGACCTGTACCCCGAGGGCTACCCCTGGGCCACGTCGCTGGGCGGCAAGGTCTACAACAAGGCCGACACCGCCGCCGCCAAGAAGCTGCTGGACGGCGCCAACGTCGCCGACAAGAAGATCCGCATCCTGACCAGCCAGCAGTACGAGTTCCACTACAAGATGGCGCTGGTCGCCGCCGAGTACCTGAAGGCCGCCGGCTTCACGGTGGACATGCAGGTGGTGGACTGGGCCACGCTGACGCAGCGCCGCCAGGATCCGGCCGTGTGGGACATCTTCATCACCCACAGCGTGTTCCTGCCCGAGCCCGCCCTGATCGACTTCCCGTCCAAGGACGCGCCGGGCTGGTGGGACACGCCGCGCCGCGCCCAGGTCATGGACGCGTACAACCAGGCGCGCACCCAGGAAGAACGCGTCAAGCGCTGGGCCGACGTGCAGCAGGCCGTGTATGACGAGATCCCCTTCATCAAGGTCGGGGACTTCAACGCCCAGGGCGCGCGCTCGCCGTCGCTGCAGGGCACCAAGCCGGCGCCGTGGCCGTTCTTCTGGAATGCCTGGAAGAGCGCCAAGTAAGCAATGCGCAGGGCGGCTGGCCGTTCAGGCGGCCGCCCCGCCCCTTGCAGGAATGCCCCGAGTTTTCGCCTTGATCTAGGACACCATCGTGTTGCGTTATCTCTTGAACCGGCTGGTCGGGCTGGTGGCCGTGATGTTCATCGTCGCGACCATCGTGTTCGTGATCATCCGCATCACGCCGGGCGACCCGGCCGCCGTCATGCTGGGCCCCCAGGCCAGCCAGCAGGACATCGACGCGCTGCGCGCGCAGCTCGGACTGGACCAGCCCTTCGCCGTGCAGTACGTGGGCTGGCTGGGCAAGCTGGTCCAGGGCGACCTGGGGCAATCCATCTTCATGAACAAGCCGGTGCTGTCGGCGCTGGCCGACCGCGCCGAACCCACGCTGCTGCTGACGCTGATGTCGCTCATCATCGCCAGCGCCATCGCGCTGCCGGTGGGCATCCTGTCCGCCGTCAAGCGCGGCACCACGCTGGACCAGTCGGTACTGTCGTTCTCGATGTTCACCTCCAGCGTGCCCAGCTTCTGGCTGGGACTGTTGCTGATGCAGGTCTTCTCGGTGAAGCTGGGCTGGCTGCCCGTGGCCGGCTACGGCGGCCCGGACGCCTCGCTGGCGACGCGGCTGTCGCACCTGATCCTGCCGGCGGTGGTGCTGGGCCTGGTGAACTCGGCGCTGATCACCCGCTTCATCCGCGCCAGCATGCTGGACGTGCTGCGCGACGACTACGTTCGCACCGCCCGCGCCAAGGGCCTGCCGGAAGGCCAGGTGATCCTCAAGCACGCGGTGCGCAACGCGCTCATCCCCATCCTGACGGTGCTGGGCCTGACCACGGCGCTGCTGATCAGCGGCGCCGTCGTGACCGAGACCGTGTTCGGCCTGCCCGGCGTGGGCAGCCTGGTGGTGTCGGCGGTGCTGCGGCGCGACTACCCGGTGATTCAGGGCGCGCTGCTGATCATCGCGGCGATCTACGTGCTGATCAATCTGTTCATCGACTTGCTGTATCTACTGGTGGACCCCCGCGTCCGCTATTGATGGAGGCCCACCCCCGCAGCGCTGCGCGCTTCCCACCTGGGCGGCCCCCCTCGAGGGGGCATGCCAACGGACCGGCAAAGCCGGCTCCGCGGCATCCCGATTGGGCCGCAGTTGCGCAGACGTTGTCGGTGACGCGCCGCGCTTTGGAGAATTGATATGACGAACGCAACAACCGTAAGCCCCGGCGGCGTAGACCGCTGGCAGGTGCTGCGCCTGCTGGTTTCGCGCAAGACCGTGCTGATCAGCCTGATCGTGCTGATCGTGCTGATCGGCGCCGCGCTGCTGGCCCCCTGGGTCAGCCCCTACGACCCCATGAAGCTGTCCATCATGAACCGGCTCAAGGCGCCCGGCGCCGCGCATTGGTTCGGCACCGACGATTTCGGCCGCGACGTATTCAGCCGCGTGATCCACGGCGGCCGGCTGTCGCTGACGGTGGGCTTCTCGGTGGTGGTGCTGTCCAGCGTGCTGGGCATCGCGCTGGGCCTGGTCGCCGGCTTCTTCCGCTCGGCCGACAAGATCGTCTCGCGCGTGATCGACGCCATGATGGCCTTCCCCGACATCCTGCTGGCCATCTCGCTGGTGGCCGCGCTGGGCCCGTCGCTGACCAACGTGGTGATCGCGCTGGGCATCGTGTACACGCCGCGCCTGGCGCGCATCGTGCGCGCCTCGACGCTGGTGATCCGCGAGCTGCCCTTCGTCGAAGCCGCCCGCGCGCTGGGCGTGCCGACCTGGCGCATCATCAGCGTGCACGTGCTGCGCAACCTGGTGTCGCCCATCCTGGTGCAGGGCACCTTCATCTTCGCCTACGCGATCCTGGCCGAAGCCGGCCTGTCGTTCCTGGGCGTGGGCGTATCGCCCGACATTCCCACCTGGGGCACCATGATCAACGCCGGCCAGCAGTACATGGGCTCGGCCGACTGGATCATGATCTTCCCCGGCATCGCCATCATTCTTTCGGTGCTGTCGCTGCAGCTGGTCGGCGACGGCCTGCGCGACGTGCTGGACCCGCGCCTGCGCAAGGAGCTTTGATCATGTCGGCAAGCACCCGAGACGTCGTGCTGTCCGTTGAAGGACTCAAGACCTGGTTCCACAGCCGCGACGGCGTGGCCAAATCCGTGGACGGCGTCACCTTCGACCTGGCCCGCGGCGAAACGCTGGCCATCGTGGGCGAGTCCGGTTCCGGCAAGTCCGTGACCAGCCTGTCCATCATGGGCCTCCTGCCCAAGCCCGCGGGCCGCATCGAGGCCGGCAAGATCCGCTTCCGCGACCGCAAGGGCCAGGAGCATGACCTGGCGCGGGCCACGCCCGCCACGCTGCGGCGCATCCGCGGTGCCGAGATCGCGATGATCTTCCAGGAGCCCATGACCAGCCTGAACCCGCTGTACACGGTGGGCGACCAGATCGCCGAGGCCATCCTGCTGCACGAGGGCGGCTCGCGCGCCGACGCCCTGCGCCGCGCCCGCGAAATGCTGGAGCGCGTCGAGATCCCGGCGGCCGAGCGCCGTGTCAACGAGTACCCGCACCAGATGTCCGGCGGCATGCGCCAGCGCGTGATGATCGCGCTGGCCCTGGCCTGCAACCCGGCGGTGCTGATCGCCGACGAGCCGACCACGGCGCTGGACGTGACGGTGCAGGCGCAGATCCTGGACCTGCTGCGCCGCCTGCAGGCCGAGATGAACATGAGCATCCTGTTCATCACCCACAACCTGGGCGTGGTGGCCGAGATCGCGCACCGCGTGGCGGTGATGTACGCCGGCCGCGTGGTCGAGGACGCCGGCGTCTACGACCTGTTCGAGAAGCCCACGCATCCCTACACCCGCGGACTGCTGTCCTGCCTGCCCACTGCCGCCCTGCTGGCCTCGGGCGAACGGCTGCGCGCCATTCCCGGCAACGTGCCCAGCGTGCTGTCGCTGCCGGCCGGCTGTACCTTCGCGCCGCGCTGCCCGCAGGCCGACGACAGCTGCCGGCGCGACGTGCCCGAACTGATTCCGGTGCAGCCCGAGCACCGTGCGCGCTGCATCAAGGTGACCCCGCTATGAACGCCCTCTCCCACAACGAGAACGCTGCGACGCCAGCCCTGGAGCCGGCCGCCGCCGGCCGCTCGCGCCAGCCCGCCGTCCGCGCCGCCGATCCGCTGGTGCGCATCGAGGAACTGAAGGTCCATTTCCCCACCTCGCAATCGCGCAACGCGCCCATGGTCAAGGCGGTGGACGGCGTCACCTTCGACGTGCCGCGCAACACCATCGTCGGCCTGGTCGGCGAGTCCGGCTCGGGCAAGACCACCACCGGCCGCGCGCTGCTGCGCCTGTTCGCGCCGACCGCCGGCCGCATCCTGTTCGACGGCCAGGACATCACGAACCTGAACGAAAAGCAGATGCTGCCGTGGCGTCGCCGCATGCAGATCGTGTTCCAGGACCCCTACGCCAGCCTCAACCCGCGCATGACGGTGTCCGAGATCCTGGGCGAGGCGCTGAACACGCACAAGCTGGCGCAGAACCGCCGCGCGGCCCGCATCGGCGAACTGCTGGAACGCGTCGGCCTGAACGCCGATCACGCGCGCCGCTATCCGCACGAGTTCTCGGGCGGCCAGCGCCAGCGCATCGGCATCGCCCGCGCACTGGCGGTGGAGCCTGACTTCATCGTGGCCGACGAGCCGGTCTCGGCGCTGGACGTGTCGGTCCAGGCGCAGGTGCTGAACCTGCTGCAGGACCTGCAGCGCGACCTGGGCCTGACCATGCTGTTCGTGGCCCACGACCTGGCGGTAGTGGACTACCTGTGCGACGAAGTCGTGGTGATGTACCTGGGCCGCGTGATGGAACGCGGCCCCACCAGCGAGGTGTACGCCCGGCCGCGCCACCCCTATACTCGCGCCCTGCTGTCGGCCGCGCCGGTGCCCGATCCGCGCGCGCCGCGCTCGCGCATCCTGCTCAAGGGCGACATCCCCAGCCCGGTCAACCCGCCGTCGGGCTGCGTGTTCCGCACCCGCTGCCCGCACGCGACCGAGGCCTGCGCCGCGCCGCTGCCGCCGGCCGTCAACGTCGGACCGGGGCATCATGTGGCCTGTATCCGCCTCGGAGACCCCGAGCTGGCGGCCTAGCACGCGCCCCCCGATCCAGGACCCTGCCCATGAAGAACAACATCCGCGACATCGTTTTCCAGATACGCAGCCGGCGCGACGACCTGAGCGTCACCGAGCGCAAGGTCGCCGACGCCATCCTGGACAACATCATCTGGAGCGCCAGCGCCACGGTCGACCAGCTGGCCGCCAAGGCCAGCGTCAGCATCGCCACGATCTCGCGCTTCGCCCGCACGGTGGGCTGCGAGGACACCCGCGACCTGAAGATGAAGCTGGCCCAGGCCAGCACCGTGGGCAGCCGCTTCCTGGACCCCACCGCGCCGGCCGAGGAAAGCACGTTCTACGCGCGCATCTACGCCGACATCGAAAGCACGCTGCGCGCGCACCTGCCGACCTTCACCGAGCAGCTGTTCGGCCAGGCCACGGCCATCGCGCACGAAGCGCGCATGATCTACGTGTTCGGCATGGGCGGCGCGTCCGCCGTGCTGGCGCAGGAAGTGCAGTCGCGGCTGGTGCGGCTGGGCTATCCCATCGCGGTCTACACCGACGCGGTGCTGCTGCGCATGGTCGCCGCCACACTGGACGAGCGCGACGCGGTGCTGATCCTGTCGGCCTCGGGCCTGACGCCCGAGATCCTGGGCGCGGCGCGCATCGTCAAGCAGTACCGCGCCCGCATCGTCGCCATCACCGACGCGACCTCGCCGCTGGCGGAGATGGCCGACGTGGTGCTGCCGATCCGCACCGACGAGACCGACTTCATCTACAAGCCTTCGGCCTCGCGCTACGCCATGATGCTGGCGATCGACCTGCTGGCCACCGAGCTGGCCATGCTGCATCAAGAAGAAAACCGTGAACGCCTGCGCCGCATCAAGCTGGCGCTGGACGGCTACCGCGGCGGCCCGAACCGGCTGCCGCTGGGCGATTGAACCTGGAACAGAAGATGTTTGACACTCTCATACGCGACGTGCGCGTGCTGGACGGCAGCGGCCAGGCCGAATACCGCGCCAGCGTGGCGCTGGAAGGCGGACGCATCGCCGCCATCGGCGAGCTGCCCGGCGCCCAGGCGCGGCACGTGGTCGACGGCGACGGCCTGGCGCTGGCGCCCGGCTTCATCGACGTGCACACGCACGACGACACCAACGTCATCCGCACGCCGGGCATGCTGCCCAAGCTCTCGCAGGGCGTGACCACGGTGGTGGTGGGCAATTGCGGCATCAGCGCCTCGCCCGTCTCGCTGCGCGGCGAACCGCCGGATCCCATGAACCTGCTGGGCGCGCGCGAGGATTTCAGCTATCCCAGCTTCGCCGACTACACCCGCGCCATCGAGGCCGCGCAGCCGGCGGTGAACGTGGCGGCGCTGGTGGGCCACACCGCCCTGCGCAATAACCACATGGACCGGCTGGACCGCAGCGCCACCCGCGACGAGGTCCTGGCCATGCGCGAGCAGCTGCGCGAGGCGCTGGCGCACGGCGCCATCGGCCTGAGCACCGGCCTGGCCTACGGCTCGGCCATCGAGGCCGACACCGAAGAGGTCAAGCTGCTGGCCGAGGCGCTGGACGAGTTCGGCGCGCTCTACACCACGCACCTGCGCTCGGAGTTCGCCGCCATCCTGGAAGCCATGCAGGAAGCGTTCGACATCGCCCTGCACGCGCGCGTGCCGGTAGTGGTGTCGCACCTGAAATGTGCCGGCGCCGGCAACTGGGGCCGCACGAAGGAAGTGCTGTTCAAGCTGGAGAACGCCGGCAAGATGCAGCGCGTGGGCTGCGACTGCTATCCCTATTCCGCCAGCTCGTCCACGCTGGACCTGAAGCAGGTCACGGACGAGTTCGACATCATCATCAACTGGTCCGTGCCGCACCCGGACCAGGCCGGCCGCAAGCTGGCCGAGATCGCCGCCGACTGGAACGTGACGCTGCTGGAAGCGGCCAGGCGCCTGCAGCCGGCCGGCGCCGTCTATCACAACATGCACGAGGACGACGTACGGCGCGTGCTGTCGCACCCGCTCACCATGGTGGGCTCGGACGGCCTGCCCAACGATCCCATGCCGCATCCGCGACTGTGGGGCGCCTTCCCGCGCGTGCTGGGCCACTACAGCCGCGACGCCGGCCTGTTCCCTCTGAACCAGGCGGTGCACAAGATGACCGGCCTGTCGGCCGCGCGCTACGGCCTGGCCGGACGCGGCCTGATCCGCGAGGGCTATCACGCCGACGTGGTGCTGTTCAATCCGGACACCGTGATCGACCGCGCCACCTTCGCCGATCCGGTGCAGGCGGCGGCCGGCATCGAGGCGGTCTGGGTCAACGGCGCCCTGTCCTATCTACACGGGCAGCCCACCGGCGAACGCGCCGGCCGCTGGCTGCCGCGCAATGGCGACCTGCGCGCGAGCTTCGCGGCGGCGTCCTCTCCCACTCTCTAAGCAAGGAGCACATCATGAGCAATTCCTCCACCACCGACAGCAACGGCATCACCCGCTACGGCGTGGCCGGCGGCACCGGCCAGGGCGGCTCGCACATGCCCTTCGCGCGCGCCGTGGCCGCCGACGGCTGGCTATACGTCTCGGGCCAGGTCCCCATGGAAAACGGCGAAGTCATCGAAGGCGGCACCGTGGCCCAGTCGCACAAGGCCATCCAGCAGGTGCTGGCCATCCTGAAGGAAGCCGGCTACGGCCCCGAGCACGTGGTCCGCTGCGGCGTGTGGCTGGACGACGCGCGCGACTTCCCGTCGTTCAACAAGGTGTTCAAGGAATACTTCGGCGCAAACCCGCCGGCGCGCGCCTGCGTGCAATCGCCGCTGATGGTCGACGCCAAGGTCGAGATCGATTGCGTGGCGTATAAGAAGTAGCCCCCCCCGAAGCGCTGCGCGCTTCCCCCCCAGGGGGGCGCCGCTGCGGACCGGCGGAGCCGGATCCGCGCGGCCTGGCTAGCGACGCCGGCGCACGCGCCTCCATTCTTGTAGTGTGCCAAAGCAAACGGCCCCACGATTTTTCGTGAGGCCGTTTGCTTTTGGGGCGGCGTGGCGTCGCCTGCATCCACCTAGGCCGCCTTACATCTTGACCACATCCACGCCCTTGGGCGCGGTGAACTGGAATTCCTTGGCGCCGATCGACGGGTTCGGCGTGATGCCCGACAGGTCCACGCGCGTGGTCTGGCCGAAGGAATCCAGCAGCTCGACGCGCGCCGGCAGGTTGTCCTTCAGGCCGATGTCCACGCGCGAAAAACCGGCGTCGGCGTTGCGCGGCTTGGCGCGCAGCCAATCCAGGCCGTCCTTGGACGGCAGCGCCGACACCTCGAACGACTGCTCCAGCGAACCCGAGCCGAACAGGATCGCGGCGGGCGAGGTGCCGATGGCGGCATCGACCTTGCGATCGGTCACCTGCAAGAGGTCCGGATCGTATTGATAGACCTTGGCGCCGTCGGAGATCACCAGCTGTTCATAGGGTTTCTGCACCGCCCATTTGAACTTGCCCGGGCGCTGGAACGAGAACGTGCCCGTCTGCGCCGGCTGGGTGCGGCCCTGGGCGTTCACCGTGTATTGCGAGAACGAGCCGGTGGCCGCGTTCACCTTGCCCACGAAATCGCGCAGCTGCTCCTGCGCGCTGGCGGCCGCGGCGGGCGCGGATGCCAGGGCCGAAGCCATGCACAGGGCCGCCGCGGCGGCCAGGCCTTGGAACATCTTCATCATGCTTCCTCTCGGGCTGCGGCCGGCACCAGGATGTCCCGGTTGCCATTGGACTGCATCGCCGACACCATACCCGATTGCTCCATCTGCTCCAGTAACCGGGCCGCGCGGTTGTAACCAATCCGCAGATGGCGCTGCACCAGCGAGATGGACGCGCGGCGGTGCTTGAGCACCACTTCGCAGGCCTGGTCGTACATGGGATCCGATTCGGCGTCGCCGCCGATGCCGGTGACGCTGCCCGCGCCTTCCGCGCCGTCGCCGTCCAGGCCGCCCTCGAGCAGGCCTTCGATGTAGTTCGGCTCGCCCTGGGCCTTGAGGCTCTCGACCACGCGGTGCACTTCATCGTCGCCGACGAAGGCGCCGTGCACGCGCACCGGCAGGCCGGTGCCCGGCGGCATGTAGAGCATGTCGCCCTGGCCCAGCAGGGTTTCGGCGCCCATCTGGTCAAGAATGGTGCGCGAGTCGATCTTGGACGAGACCTGGAAGGCGATGCGGGTCGGGATGTTGGCCTTGATCAGGCCGGTGATCACGTCCACGCTGGGGCGCTGGGTGGCCAGGATCAGGTGGATGCCGGCGGCGCGCGCCTTCTGCGCCAGGCGCGCGATAAGCTCTTCGATCTTCTTGCCCACCACCATCATCAGGTCGGCCAGCTCGTCGATGACCACCACGATGGTGGGCAGCGGCGCCAGCGGCTCGGGCTGGTCGGGCGTCAGCGAGAACGGATTGGGGATGGGTTCCTCGCGCTTGATGGCGTCGCGGATCTTGGTGTTGTAGCCGGCCAGGTTGCGCACGCCCATCTTGCTCATCAGGCGGTAGCGCTTTTCCATTTCGCCCACGCACCAGTTCAGCGCGTTGCCGGCCTGGCGCATGTCCGTGACCACCGGCGCCAGCAGGTGCGGAATGCCTTCGTAGACGCTCATTTCGAGCATCTTCGGGTCGATCAGGATCAGGCGGGTGTGCGAGGCGTCGGCCTTGTAGAGCAGCGACAGGATCATGGCGTTGATCCCGACCGACTTGCCCGAGCCGGTGGTGCCGGCCACCAGCAGGTGGGGCATCTTGGCCAGGTCGGCCACCACCGGATTGCCGGCGATGTCCTTGCCCAGCGCCATCGTCACCACCGAGTGGCTGGCGTGGTAGGTCTGCGAACCCAGGATTTCCGACAGCTTGACCATCTGGCGGCGCGGGTTGGGCAGCTCCAGGCCCATCAGGTTCTTGCCGGGTATGGTTTCCACCACCCGGATGCTGACCAGGCTGAGCGCGCGCGCCAGGTCCTTGGCCAGGTTGACGATCTGGCTGCCCTTGACGCCGGTGGCCGGCTCGATCTCGTAGCGCGTGATGACCGGGCCGGCCTGCGCCGCCACCACGGTGACGGACACGCCGAAGTCAGCCAGCTTCTTTTCGATCAGGCGCGAGGTGAATTCGATGGTCTCGGCCGACACGGTTTCCTGGTTGGGCGGCGGCGGATCGAGCAGGCTGATGGCGGGCAGGTCGCCCTCGGCGCCCGGCGGCGGGGCGAAGAACAGCGACTGCTGCTTTTCCTTTTCCACGCGCTCGGACTTGGGCACCACGGTGATGGCGGGCTCGATGCGCACGGGCTGCTCATGGACCAGCTTTTCCTGCTTGGCCACCACCTGCTCGGTGCGCACGGCCTTGGCCACTTCACCGACCTTGCGGTCCTCGCGCGCGGCATAGGAGCTGCGCACGCGGAACACCATGCCTTCGATCCAGGCGCCGACCCGCTCGGCGATGTTCAGCCAGGAAAACGAGAAGAACAGGCTCAGGCCGATGGCCAGCATGACCAGGAAGGCCAGCGTGCTGCCAGTGAAGCCGATGCTGCGGCCGATCAGGTCGGCCAGGGTGTGGCCGATGACGCCGCCCGCGCCGCTGGCGTGCTCGGACGCGCCGGGCAGGTGCATGCCGCGGCTGGGCAGGCGCAGGGCCTCCATGCCGAGCGAACCGACCATCAGCAGGAAGAAGCCGATGCCCTCTTCCCAGTGGACGCGGGGCAGGACTTCGGGTTGCTTACCATTGGTAACTTTAAGTTGGCTGGCCAGGCGGCGGTAGCCGGCCCGGACGCGGTGCAAAAGCAACACCACCCACCACCAGGCGGAAAATCCGAACAGATAGAGCAGGATGTCGGCCAGATAGGCGCCCAGCATGCCGCCGCGGTTGTGCACCGCGCCGGCGGGCACCGAGTGCGACCAGCCGGGATCGGCGGCGTTCCAGGTGGCCAGCACCAGGGTCAGCCAGGCCGCCAGGGCGGCGAAAAGGATCCAGCGGGCCTCGCGCAGCAGCGAGGATAGTCGTGTCTGCAGCGGGGAAGGTCCGTTGCGGGTATTGCGCGAGGCGCGTGGAGAGGCATTCGAGATACGCGGCATGCGGCTCATTATAATTGGGCGTCAATCTAAAGATACCTGCCCATGTCCACGCCTACCTCCACGCCCAAGCACGCTAAAGTTTTGATACTTGGTTCCGGCCCCGCCGGTTACACGGCCGCCGTCTATGCCGCGCGCGCCAATCTGAACCCCGTACTTGTTACAGGTCTGGCCCAGGGCGGCCAGCTCATGACGACCACCGATGTCGACAACTGGCCGGCCGACGCCGACGGTGTGCAGGGTCCGGACCTGATGCAGCGCTTCCAGAAGCACGCCGAGCGCTTCAACACCGAAATGCTGTTCGACCACATCGCCAGCGTCGACCTGTCCAAGCGCCCGTTCACGCTGAACGGCGACGGCGGCAAGGTCTACACCTGCGACGCGCTCATCATCGCCACCGGCGCCTCGGCCAAGTACCTGGGCCTGCCGTCCGAAGAGTCCTTCATGGGCCGCGGCGTGTCGGGCTGCGCCACCTGCGACGGCTTCTTCTACCGCAACCAGGACGTGGTCGTGGTGGGCGGCGGCAACACCGCCGTCGAGGAAGCCCTGTACCTGTCGAACATCTGCCGCAAGGTCACCCTGATCCACCGCCGCGACAAGTTCCGCGCCGAGCCCATCCTGGTCGACAAGCTGATGTCCAAGGTCGAGAACGGCAACATGGAGCTCAAGGTCTTCCATACGCTGGAAGAAGTGCTGGGCGACGACAGCGGCGTGACCGGCGTGCGCGTGCGCCACGTCGACACCGGCGCCACCGAGGACCTGAAGGTCACCGGCGCCTTCATCGCCATCGGCCACCAGCCCAACACCAGCATCTTCCAGGGCCAGTTGGAAATGAAAGACGGCTACATCGTCACCAAGAGCGGCCTGTCCGGCATGGCCACCATGACCTCGGTGCCCGGCGTGTTCGCCGCCGGCGACGTGCAGGACCACGTCTACCGCCAGGCCATCACCAGCGCCGGCACCGGCTGCATGGCCGCGCTGGATGCCCAGCGCTGGCTGGAGAGCGAAGGCCAGTAATGAAAGGCAGCAAAGTCGGCCTGGCCGACCTGAAGCGCCTGAAGAAGGACCTGGAGGCCGAGCGCCAGCGCGCCACGCTGGCTCGCGCCTCGGCCGCGGCCGCCGCGCGCAAGCCGGCGGCCGAGTCCGCCAATCCCGCCGACGATGCCGAGGCGCTACGGCGCAGCCTGCGGTCCGTCACCCCGATCAAGCGCGACGCCCGCGTCGAGCACAAGCCCGTGGCGGCGCCCGCGCCGGCCCTGCGCCGCGCCAACGCGCTGGGCGAGACCCCGACCCGCGCCGACGCCGGCGTGTCCGACGGCGGCGAAGTCATCCATCTGCTGTCCGAGGGCGGCACCGCCTTCGTGCGCGGCGACGCCGCACCCGACACGGCGCGCAACCTGCGCCGTGGCCAGTGGCGCGCGGGCGCCGAACTCGACCTGCACGGCCTGCGGGTGGAGCAGGCCCGCCATGCCCTGCTGTCCTTCCTGGATGAATGCCAGGAACACGGCATCCGCTGTGTGCGCATCGTGCACGGCAAGGGCTACGGCTCGGAGGGACTGGAGCCGGTGCTCAAGGACAAGGCCCGCACCTGGCTGGTGCAGAAGAACGAGGTGCTGGCGTTTTCCGAGGCGCCCGAGCGCGAAGGCGGCGCCGGCGCCCTGCTGGTGCTGCTGCGCCAGGCCGAGGGAGGACGCAAATGAAATGGCTGTACCTGGCCGTGGCCATCCTGGCCGAGATCGTCGCCACCAGCGCCCTGAAAAGCTCGGACGGCTTCACCCGGCTGCTGCCGTCGGTGGTGACGGTGTTCGGCTACGTGGTGTCGTTCTATTTCCTGTCGCTGACGCTGCGCGAGGTGCCGGTCGGCATCGCCTACGCGATCTGGTCGGGCGTGGGCATCGTGCTCATCTCCATCGTCAGCGCGCTGCTCTTCAAGCAGCACCTGGACGCGCCGGCAATGATCGGCATGGGCCTCATCATCGCCGGCGTGGTGGTGATGAACGTCTTCTCGAAGTCCGTTTCCCACTGAGCCCCACGCCAGCCTGCCCGCGCTAGTGTGCTGTCCCGTAGGTACGTCCGCATGACGAAATTCATCCATAGACGTCAGGGCTAGGCGCAAACCGCAGCGATACCCGTAGGTATCGCGAGGATTTGCAACGACGCCATGGCGGCTATGGGTGGATTTCGTGCGGGCGTATCTGCGGGACAGCACACTAACCGTTCCCGGCCGGTGGCGTGCCTCCGCCCGGCTGGCGCAGGTAATCGACCAGCGCCAGCGTGGCCCGGTCGGGCGGCGGCGTCAGCAGCGACACCACGATGATGGTCAGGAAGGCCACCGGCGCGCCGAACGCGCCGGCGGCAATGGGCTGGATGCCCCACCACAGCGTGATCGGCTCGCTGCGCGAGATGCCCAGCACCCATTCGCGCAGCCAGGGCTGGGTATGCGTCATGTAGGAGAACGTGACCAGCAGCCCCGCCGCCATGCCCAGCGTCGCCCCCCACTTGTTCGCGCGCCGCCAGAACACGCCCATGACCAATGCCGGAAAGAAGGACGAGGCGGCGAAGGAGAACGCGGCGGACACCATGAACAGGATGTCGGCCGGCTTGCGCGCCGCGACCCAGGCCGCGCCGAACGCCACCGCCAGCAGCAGGATCTTGGACGCCATCACGCGCCGCGCCGCCGGCATGCGCGGCGACACCACCCGGTACCACATGTCGTGCGACAGCGAGTTCGACAGGGTCAGCAGCAGGCCGTCGGCGGTGGACAGCGCAGCGGCCAGCCCGCCAGCGGCCACCAGCCCGGAAATCACATAGGGCAGCCCGCCGATCTCCGGCATGGCCAGCACCACCACGTCCGCCCCCATGCTGATCTCGCCCAGCTGCACGATGCCGTCGCGGTTGACGTCGGTCACGTCCAGCAGGTTGCTGTCGACCGCGCTCCAGGCGTGCACCCAGTTGGGCAGGCTGAGGAAGTTGGAGCCGACCACCTGCGTGTAAACCTCGTATTTCACCAGCAGGGCCAGCGCCGGCGCCATGAAATACAGCAGCAGGATGAACAGCAGGGACCAGCACACCGAGCGCCGCGCCTCGCTCACCGAGGGCGTGGTGTATGAGCGCATCAGGATGTGCGGCATGCCGGCGGTGCCCAGCATCAGGCACAGCACCAGCGCCAGGAAATTGGTGCGCATGTTGCTGCGCTCTTCCGCGTCCTTGGCCGGAAACGGCTCGGCATGCGGCGTGGGCGGCGCGGCGCGCGCCTCGAACAGGGCCCTGGACTGCGACCAGGCCGCGCGCGCCTCCTCGGCATTCGGCGGATAGGAGGCCAGTTCGCGCTCCAGCGAGCGGATCTCCACCATGGGCGCGTCGGAGGCGTTGAGCTGGGCCAGCCGGCTGCGCAGCTTGTCCTTCTCCAGCGTCCAGGACTCGGGCAGCGCGGCGATGCGCTGGCCCATCTCGTCGGCCCGCTCCTGCCAGATGCGGCGCACCTCGATCTCGCCGGTGTCGTTCAGCAGATAGCTTTCCTTCTCGGCCACCTGCTGCAGCACGATGCCGGCCGAGACCTGCGGCACCGGCGTGCCGGTGTGCTTGACCGACAGCCACACCACCGGCACCAGATAGGCGATCACCAGGATGATGTACTGCCCGACCTGGGTCCAGGTCACCGCCCGCATGCCGCCCAGGAAGGAACAGACCAGCATGCCGCCCAGCGCCACGAAGATGCCCAGCTCGAACGAGATGCCGGTCATGCGGGTGGTGATGATGCCCACGCCGTAGATCTGGGCGACCAGATAGGTGAAGGAACACAGGATGGCGCAGGCCACGCCGGCCAGGCGCGGCAGGTTGCCGCCGTAGCGCGCGCCCATGAAATCGGGGATGGTGTACTGGCCGAAGCGGCGCAGATAGGGCGCCAGCAGCATGGCCACCAGCACGTAGCCGCCGGTCCAGCCCATGATGTAGGCCAGCCCGCCGTAGCCGGTCAGGTACAGCGTGCCCGCCACGCCGATGAAGGACGCCACCGACATCCAGTCGGCCGCCGTGGCCATGCCGTTGTAGATGGCCGGCACGCGCCGTCCGGCGACGTAGTACTCGACCTGGTCAGAGGTGCGGCAGACGATGCCGATGCCGGCGTACAGGCTCACGGTCACCAGCAGGAAGACATAGCCGATCCAGTTGCGCGGCATGCCCAGGATCTCGGCCAGTGCCATCAGCAGGATCAGCAGCGCGAAACCGGCCGTGTACAAGACATAGATGCGCCGCAGCCGCAAACTGAATTCCTGCGGGGTGTCTCCGCTGAAGAACGGCATCAGCGGTCCCCCTCGCGCTCGGCGCGACGGTCGGCTCGATTCATCACCCCGGCGTAGACCGCGATGATGATCAGGTAGGCCAGCGGCGCGCCATAGGCCGCCATCCAGTACGAGAATGGCCAGTTGAGGAAGTCGAAGGACAGGCTGCGGGCGAAATACGAGGGGATGAAGGTCAGCCCGGCCCAGAGCGCGAGCAATAGCGCGATCAGCCGCAAGTTGCGGCGCCAATAGGGACTGGAGGGGAATGCGGGGGGAACGCGGGATTCGGGCATAGCGAGTTTTGACAACCTGGCCTGAATATCGCGAAACGCGGCGCCCGCCGCGCCGGAGCATGCAATTCCGGACGCTTTAAGCGACAACGGCCGGCACTGCCTGGTGCCAGCCGTTGTGCGTTTTGCTTTTTTTGATACTGCTTTACTTTTTTTATGTACCGGTGCCGCCGGTCTCGTGCCCATGATGCAGGGCTTGTCTCCTCACCTGCATGGGACGAGATTCTGCACCAGACGCGGGATTGTCACACTAGGGGAATGCCCTAATTCGGCGCATTCATTTACATATAACCGGCACCACAATGGTGCAAATCACCCAACCCGTCCCAACCTTTGGGATTTTTCCGGATACCCGCGAGCCGGCGTCCGTTTACGGCCTTGCCGCAAGACCCGGTTTGCGGCGCCCTCCCCATCCTGGCGCCGCCGCGCCCGCATCCGGGCGCGCCTGGCTGCCACGCCCCGCCACGGGGCGGTCCGCGCCGGTTTTTATATCCCGTTTACACCCGCCAGCCAAAGCTATACCCCGTTTTTACCCCCCGCTCCGTAACCTGCCGCTGTCCTGATTGGTCATTGCGCCTGCGCGGCCCGCATCCCCTTTAGCCGCGCACGGCCCGACGCACGCAGGGAGCGACGCTCCCGGGAGGAAAGAACGTGGATGCCATCTATATCGCCATCTTCGCCGTCATGGCCGGGCTGACTTACGCCCTGCTGGGATTGTGCGCAGCCCTGTCTTCGGGAGACCAATCATGAGCTGGCTCTACTGGCTCAGCGGCCTGACCGCGGCCGCCCTGTTCGTGTACCTGTTGGTCGCCCTGTTCAAACCGGAGAAGTTCTGATGAACGCCCAATACATCGGACTGCTCGTGCTCTATCTGGCAGTCCTGCTCGCCCTCGCGCCATTTCTCGGGCGCTACATCCGCATCGCCATGGAGGACGGGCAGTCCCGCTGGACCGCCTGGGGCCGTCCGCTGGAACGCATCATCTACCGGCTGTCCGGCATCGATCCGCAGGCCGAGATGGGCTGGAAGCGCTACGCGCTGGCGGTGCTGGCCTTCAACATCCTCGGCATCATCGCCGTCTACGCATTGCAGCGCCTGCAAGGCATGCTGCCGCTGAACCCGGCCGGCATGGGCCCGGTATCGCCCGACTCCGCGCTGAACACCGCCATCAGCTTCGTCGCCAACACCAACTGGCAGGGCTACGGCGGCGAATCGACCATGAGCTACCTGACGCAGATGCTGGCGCTCACGGTGCAGAACTTCGTGTCGGCCGCGACCGGCATCGCCGTGCTGTTCGCGTTGATTCGCGGGCTGGCGCGCCATTGCAGCGCCACGCTGGGCAACTTCTGGACCGACATGGTCCGCAGCACGCTGTATGTGCTGCTGCCACTGTCGCTGATCCTGGCCCTGGCGCTGGTCAGCCAGGGCGTGATCCAGAACTTCAGCCCCTATGTCGAGGCGCAGACCGTCGAGGCGCTGCACTACGACCAGCCGCGCGTGGACGCGCAGGGCCAGCCTGTGTTGGACGCGGCCGGCCAGCCGGTCACCGACCCGGCGGTCACGCAGACCCAGACCCTGGCGATGGGCCCCGTGGCCTCGCAGGAAGCCATCAAGCTGCTGGGCACCAACGGCGGCGGCTTCTTCAACGCCAACTCGGCTCATCCCTATGAGAACGCCACGCCGCTGGCGAACTTCCTGGAAATGCTGGCCATCCTGATCATCCCGGCCGCGCTGTGCTTCTCGTTCGGCGAGATGGTCGGCAGCCGCAAGCAGGGCATCGCGGTGCTGGCGGCGATGACGGCGCTGTTCGTCGCCTTCGCGATCAACGTCGGCTATTTCGAGCAACAGGCCAATCCGATGGCGACGCAGGCCGGCGCGGACAGCGCACTCTCGGCCTTCTCGCCCGGCGGCAACATGGAAGGCAAGGAAACCCGCTTCGGCATCGCCGCCACCTCTCTGTTCGCGACCGTGACCACGGCGGCGTCCTGCGGCGCGGTCAACGGCATGCACGACTCGTTCAACGCCATGGGCGGCGTGACGCCGATGCTGCAGATGCAGCTGGGCGAGGTGGTCTACGGCGGCGTCGGCTCCGGTCTGTACGGCATGCTGGCCTTCGCCGTCCTGGCGGTGTTCATCGCCGGCCTGATGATCGGCCGCACGCCGGAATACCTGGGCAAGAAGATCGAGGCCTACGACATGAAGATGGTGTCCATCGTCATCCTGGCCACGCCGCTGCTGGTGCTGGGCGGCACGGCGCTGGCCGTGTCGGTCAGCGCCGGCCAGGCGGGCGTGCTCAATCCGGGCATCCACGGTTTCTCGGAAATCCTGTACGCCCTGACCTCGGCGGCCAACAACAACGGCAGCGCCTTCGCCGGCCTGTCCGCCAACACGCCCTTCTACAACGTGCTGCTGGGCGCGGCGATGTGGTTCGGCCGCTTCGCCATCATCGTCGCCGTGCTGGCGATGGCCGGCTCGCTGGCCGCCAAGCGCCGCCTGCCCGCCGGCCCCGGCAGCATGCCGACCCACGGCCCGCTGTTCGTGGTGCTGCTGATCGGCGCCGTGCTGCTGGTGGGCGCGCTGACTTACGTGCCTGCACTGGCGCTTGGCCCCGTCGCCGAGCACCTGCTCCGCTAATGATGAAGCCCACCCCCGAAGCGCTGCGCGCTTCCCCCTCAAGGGGGCGCCGCTGCGGACCGGCAAAGCCGGATCCGCGCGGCCCCGCGAGGCGGCGAGCTTCTCCATGCTGTGGATGGCTCGCCAGCGCCGCAGACAACTTGAACACCAACGGCTAGGAATGAAAATGGCCAAGATTGAAACTTCTACGACCGGCGCCGGAGGCGGCGCCGCCCGCGCCGCGTCCAGCGGCGCCCATGAACGCCAGTTCGGCATGTGGTCGAGCGCGCTGGTCGGTCCGGCGCTGCTGGACAGCCTGCGCAAGCTCTCGCCGGCCGCGCAGATGAAGAACCCCGTCATGTTCGTGGTCTACGTCGGCAGCATCCTGACCACGGTCCTGTGGATCATGGCGCTGCGTGGCCAGGCCGAGGCCCCGGCGGGCTTCATCCTGGCGATCACGGTGTGGCTCTGGTTCACCGTGCTGTTCGCCAACTTCGCCGAAGCCCTGGCCGAAGGCCGCGGCAAGCAGCAGGCCGCCACCTTGCGCGGCCTGCGCACCACCATAGCCGCGCGCCTGCTCAAGGGCTTCAAGGACGCCGACGCCAGCCGCGCCACGCCCGACGCCTGGCGCGGCCAGGCCGTCAGCCAGCCCTCCGGGCTGCTGCGCCGCGGCGACGTGGTGCTGGTCGAGGCCGGCGACACCATCCCCGGCGACGGCCAGGTGATCGCCGGCGTGGCGTCCGTCGACGAAAGCGCCATCACCGGCGAATCCGCGCCCGTGATCCGCGAATCCGGCGGCGACTTCTCGTCCGTCACCGGCGGCACGCGGGTGCTGTCGGACTGGATCTTCGTGCGCATCGCGGCCGATCCCGGCGAGAGCTTCCTGGACCGCATGATCTCCATGGTCGAAGGCGCCAAGCGCCAGAAGACGCCCAACGAACTGGCGCTGACCATCCTGCTGGTGGGCCTGACGGTGGTGTTCCTGCTGGTGGTGGTCACGCTGATGCCGTTCTCGATCTACGCGGTCTCGGCCGCCGGCGGCGGCACGGCGGTGACCGTGACGGTGCTGGTGGCGCTGCTGGTGTGCCTGATCCCGACCACCATCGGCGGCCTGCTCTCGGCCATCGGCGTGGCCGGCATGAGCCGCATGATGGGCGCCAACGTCATCGCCACCTCCGGCCGCGCGGTGGAAGCCGCCGGCGACGTGGACGTGCTGCTGCTGGACAAGACCGGCACCATCACCTTCGGCAACCGCCAGGCCTCCACTTTCCTGCCGGCGCCCGGCGTCTCGTCGCGCGAGCTGGCCGACGCCGCCCGCCTGGCCTCGCTGGCCGACGAAACGCCCGAAGGACGCAGCATCGTGGCGCTGGCCGACAAGGCCATCCACGCGCCCGCGCCGCACCTGGCCGCCGCCGAATTCGTGCCCTTCACCGCCCAGTCGCGCATGAGCGGCGTGAACGTCGGCGAACGCATGATCCGCAAGGGCGCGGTCGACGCCGTGGCCGCCTGGCTCCAGGCGCAGGAAGCCTCCGTGCCCGACACGGTGCTGCGCCTGGCCGAGGATGTGGCGCGGCGCGGCAGCACGCCCCTGCTCGTCAGCGACGGCAACCGCGCACTGGGCGTGGTCGAGCTCAAGGACATCGTCAAGCCCGGCATCCAGTCGCGCTTCGCCGAGCTGCGCCGCATGGGCATCAAGACCGTGATGATCACCGGCGACAACAAGCTCACCGCCGCCTCCATCGCGGCCGAGGCCGGCGTGGACGACTTCCTGGCCGAGGCCACGCCGGAAGCCAAGCTCAAGCTGATCCGCGCCTACCAGGGCGAAGGCCGGCTGGTGGCCATGACCGGCGACGGCACCAACGACGCGCCGGCGCTGGCGCAGGCCGACGTGGCCGTGGCCATGAACTCGGGCACGCAGGCCGCCAAGGAAGCCGGCAACATGGTGGACCTGGACTCCAATCCCACCAAGCTGATCGAGATCGTCGAGATCGGCAAGCAGATGCTGATGACGCGCGGCGCGCTGACCACCTTCAGCGTGGCCAACGACGTGGCCAAGTACTTCGCCATCATCCCGGCCGCCTTCGCCACCGTCTATCCACAGCTGAACGTGCTGAACATCATGGCGCTGACCACGCCGGCCTCGGCCATCCTGTCGGCCGTGATCTTCAACGCGCTGATCATCGTGGTGCTGATCCCGCTGGCACTCAAGGGCGTGCGTTACCGGCCGCTGGGCGCCGCGGTGCTGCTGCGCCGCAACCTGCTGATCTATGGCCTGGGCGGCCTGCTGGTGCCCTTCGTCGGCATCAAGCTGGTCGACATGGTGCTGGCCGCGCTGGGCTGGGTCTGATCCGCAACACTAGGAGAATTTCATCATGAAGCAAGCCATCCATGCCCTGCCGCGCCAAGGCGGCATCCTGCGCCCGGCCCTGGTCGTGTTCGCCGCGCTGTCGCTGGTGACCGGCCTGGCCTATCCCTTCCTGACCAACGGCATCGCCGCCGCCGTCTTTCCCCACGAAGCCGCTGGCTCGCTGATCCGCGACGGCGACAAGGTGGTGGGCTCGGAGCTGATCGGCCAGTCCTTCAGCTCGCCGCAGTATTTCTGGAGCCGGCCGTCGGCCACCGCGCCCATGCCGTACAACGCGGCCGGCTCGGGCGGTTCGAACCTGGGTCCGCGCAATCCCGCGCTGGCCGAGGCGATCCAGGCCCGCATCGCCCTGCTCAAGGCCGCCGATCCGGAGAATCCGCTGCCGGTCCCGGTGGACCTGGTCACCGCCTCGGGCAGCGGGCTGGACCCGCACATCAGCCCGGCGGCGGCGGTTTACCAGGCCGCGCGCGTGGCGCGCGCGCGCAACCTGCCGCGCGCCGAAGTCGACGCGCTGGTCGCGGCGAACACCGAAAAGCCCTGGATCGGCCTGCTGGGCGATCCCGCCGTCAACGTGCTCAAGCTCAACCTGGCGCTGGACAAGCTGGCGCCCCGGCGCTGACGGCCGTGCGCCTGGGTATAGTATTGCCAGCCCTTTTATCCTCGAAGCCGCGCGCCCATGGCCGATACCGCTGACGAGCGTCCCGATCCGGACGCGCTCCTGAAGACGCTGGACGACGCCGCGCGCCAGGCGGTGCGCGGCAAGCTGCGCGTCTATTTCGGCGCCTCGGCCGGCGTGGGCAAGACCTACGCCATGCTGGTCGCGGCGCGCGCCCAGGCGACGCAGGGGGTGGACGTGCTGGCCGGCATCGTCGAAACCCATGGCCGCCGCGAGACCGCCGCCCTGCTGGACGGCATCCCGACGCTGCCGCTCAAGGACGTGGCCTATCGTGGCCATGTGCTCAAGGAGTTCGACCTGGACGGCGCGCTGGCGCGCCGTCCGGCGCTGGCGCTGGTGGACGAGCTGGCGCACTCGAACGCGCCCGGCTCGCGCCATGCCAAGCGCTGGCAGGACATCGAGGAAATGCTGGCCGCCGGCATCGATGTCTGGACCACGCTGAACGTGCAGCACCTGGACAGCCTGAACGAGGCGGTCGGCAGCATCACCGGCGTGCGGGTCTGGGAAACCGTGCCCGACGAGGTCTTCGACGGCGCCGACGAAGTCATCCTGGTGGACCTGTCGGCCGACGAGCTGCTGCGCCGCCTGAAGGAAGGCAAGGTCTCCCGGCCCGCGCAGGCGCGCCACCCCACCCGCACCTTCTCCCGCAAGGGCAACCCGATCGCGCGGCGCGAACTGGCGCTGCGCCGCACCGCCGCCCACGGGGACGACGATGTGCAGGCCTACCGCCGCGACCGCGCGATCGAGCCGGTCTGGCGCACGCGCGAGGCCGTGGTCGCCTGCATCGGCGCCGACGAGGACGCCGAGTACGTCATCCGCAGCGCCCACCGCCTGAGCCAGCAGCTGGAATGCGACCTGCACGTGGTGACGGTCGACACGGCGCGCGCCGCGCCCGCGCCACAAAGCGCCCAGGAGCGGCTACAGCGCGCGATGGCGCTGGCCGACACGCTGGGCGCGCGCGCCGAAACACTCGCCGGCGGCGACATGGTCGAAGCCATGGTCCGCTACGTGCGCCGCCACAACATCACCAAGGCCGTCGTCGGCCGCACCCGCGCCAGCGGCCTGCTGCGGTTGCGACTGTCGGCGTCCGCCCTGCTCAACGCGGCCCTGTCGCCGGGCTGGCTGTGGCGCCGCCACAGCTTCGCCGACATGCTGGCCGCCGGCTGCCCGGAGATCGACGTGATCCGGCTGGGCGCGCCGCCGCTGCCGGCCAGCGCCGCGCCGGGACGCGACCCGCTGACCCTGGGCCAGCGCGCGCGCCAGGCGGCCGACGAACGCGGCGGCCGCCCCCTGGCCGGCTACGCCTGGGCGCTGTGCTACTGCGCCATCGCCACGGCGCTGTCGGCGCTGGCCTTTCCGGCGCTGCACCAGACCAATATCGTCATGCTGTTCCTGCTGGCGGTGGTGGCGGTGGCCGTCAGGCACGGACGCGGGCCGGCGGCGCTGGCCTCGGTGGTCAGCGTGGGCCTGTTCGATTTCTTCTTCGTGCAGCCGCTGGCGTCCTTCGCGGTGTCGGACGTGCAGTACCTGCTGACCTTCGGCGTGCTGCTGGCCGTGGGCCTGTTGATCGGCCAGCTCACCGCCGGGCTGCGCCTGCAGGCCCAGGTCTCGGTCAAGCGCGAGGCCGACGCCCGCAGCCTGTATGAATTCGCGCGCGAGCTGTCGTCGGCCCTGCTGCCCGAGCAGATCGTGGCCTCGGCCGGCCTGTTCGTCCATGCCACCTTCGGCTCGCGCTGCGCGCTGTACATCCAGGGACTGGACGACCGGCTCAAGCTTGCCTCGCCCGCCGCCGACGACATGCCGCCGCTGGAATCGGCGCTGGCGCAGTGGGTCTATGACCATGGCCAGCCCGCCGGCGCCGGCACCGCCACCCTGTCCAACAGCGAGCTGCTCTACCTGCCGCTGAAGGCCCCCATGCGCACGCGCGGCGTCCTGGCGCTGGCCGCGCCGCGCCGCAGCCTGTTCTCCAATCCCGAGTCGCGGCGCCAGATCGAGGCCTACGCCACGCTGATCGCCATCGCGCTCGAGCGCCTGCACTATGTCGAGGTGGCGCAGCAGGCGCTGGTCAGCATGGAATCCGAGAAGCTGCGCAACTCGCTGCTGGCCGCCGTGTCGCACGACCTGCGCACGCCGCTGACCAGCCTGGTCGGCATGACCGATACCCTGGCGCGCCAGCAGGCGGCGCTGCCGGCCGATGTGCAGGACACCATCCGCGCGATGCGCGACCAGGCCCAGCGCATGCATGCGCTGGTGGCCAACCTGCTGGACATGGCCCGGCTGCAAAGCGGCGACACGCCGCTGCGGCTGGAATGGCAGTCGGTCGAGGAACTGGTGGGCGCGGCGCTGGCCGCCATGCGCGAGCCGCTGGCCGCGCACCAGGTGACGGTGTCCAGCCTGTCCCAGCTGCCTCTGGTGGAATGCGACGGCGTGCTGATCGAGCGCGTGCTCTGCAATCTGCTGGAGAACGCAGCCAAGTACACGCCGGCCGGCAGCGCCATCCAGCTGGGCGCGACCGTGCAGGACAAGGAACTGCGCATCGCGGTCTGCGACAATGGCCCCGGCGTCGCCGCCGGCGCCGAGCGCCGGATCTTCCAGAAATTCACCCGCGGCGAACGCGAATCCGCCACGCCTGGCGTGGGCCTGGGCCTGGCGGTGTGCGAAGCCATCGTCACCGCCCACCATGGCCGCATCTGGGTCGAGCACGCGCCGGGCCGGCCCAGCGGCGCGCAATTCGTCTTCACGCTGCCGCTGGGCGAACCGCCCGCCATCCAACCCGAAACTCCCTGAGTCCCGCCACGCATGTTCGATTACCAGCCCACCGTGCTCATCATCGAGGACGACGACTACATCCGGCGCTTCGTGCGCCAGGCCCTGGAAAGCGAGGGCTGCACGGTGCATGAGGCCGACACCGTCAAGCGCGGCCTGATCGAGGCCGGCACCCGCCAGCCCGACGCCATCGTGCTGGACCTGGGCCTGCCCGACGAGGACGGCATGACGCTGATCCGCGAACTGCGCGGCTGGACCGAGGTGCCGGTGCTGGTGCTGTCGGCGCGCAGCGCCGAGGCCGACAAGGTGGCGGCGCTGGATGCCGGCGCGGACGACTACCTGACCAAGCCCTTTGGCGTCAGCGAGCTGCTGGCGCGGCTGCGCGTGCTGCTGCGGCGGCACGCCCGGGGCGGCGCGGGCAACGCGTCGGAGATCAGCTTCGGCGACGTGCGCGTGGATTTCGCCAAGCGCGTGGTCGAGCGCAACGGCCTGCATGTGCACCTGACGGCAATGGAGTATCGCCTGCTGGCAGCCCTGCTGGCGCATCGCGGCAAGGTCATGACGCACCGCGAACTGCTGCGCGAGGTCTGGGGTCCCTCGCATGTGGAAAGCAACCACTACCTGCGCATCTACATGGGGCACCTGCGCCAGAAGCTGGAAGCCGATCCGGCCCAGCCCGCGTACCTGCTGACCGAGATCGGCGTCGGCTACCGCTTCGCCGGCTGACCTCCGCCGGGCGCGGCATTGACGGCGCTTTTACGCGCGCGGCGCCACTCTTGTCTCGGCGTTTATGCGGCTTCTCCTATCGTTGCGATCCGTTCAACGCATGGAGCATTCCGATGTCCCGCAACACCCTGGCCGCCCTGGCGCTGATCGCGCTGGCCGCGCCGTCGCATGCCGAGCAGGCGCCCGCCCCGCAATCCACGCAATCCGATTTCACGTTGAGCGCCAACGTGACGCTGGCCAGCCAGTACCGCTATCGCGGCCTGATGCAGACCAACAACAAGCCCGCCATCCAGGGCGGTTTCGACCTGGCGCATTCCAGCGGCCTGTACCTGGGCAACTGGAACTCCAGCATCAGCTGGCTGGGCGACAGCAACAGCGCCGTCTCGGCGCCCGTGGAAATGGACTTCTACGGCGGCTACAAAGGCGAACTGACGCCCAGCGTGCCCTTCGACCTGGGCGTGATGCAGTACTACTATCCCGGCGACTACCCGTCCGGCTACACCAGCCCCGACACCACCGAGCTGTACGCCGGCCTGGGCTACGGCCCGGTGATGTTCAAGTACTCCATCGCCCTGACCAACCTGTTCGGCGCCGCCGACAGCAAGTACAGCCAGTACTTCGACCTGTCCGGCAACTTCGACACCGGCATCTGGGGCCTGACCGTCAACGCGCACGTGGGCAGGCAGACGGTGCGCAACGTGGACAACGGTTCCTACACGGACTGGAAGCTGGGCCTGACCAAGGACTTCGGCCAAGGCTTTGCCGTGTCGCTGGCCTATCTGGACACCAACGCCGACCGTGGCGCCTACACCAACAGCAAGGGCCGCTACATGGGCCGCGCCACCGGGCTGCTGTCGCTGACCAAGACGTTCTGAGCCCGCCGGGCGTTGACGCGGTTTTTACGCGCCACGCCCGCATTTATCGGCAGGATTTACGACGCGCTTCCTATAGTGGAAGCGTCGTCAACCACCCCAAGCCGGTACCCCGGAAACACGTTTTCCGGCTCCGCCCGGCCCCACGCCATGATTCCTCGACAAGCTCGCGCCGCCTCTCCAGCCTTCAATCCCGCGTCCCGGATGCCGCCGCGCCACGCGCCGGCGGACGTGTCGCTGACCATCCGGATCGACAGCCTGGACGCGCTGAACCTGCGGCTGGCGCTGCATCGTGCGCTGGGCGCGCGCATCGGCGTCTACGTGCTTGCAGTCGATCACCAGCACGGCCAGACCGCCGTGCAGCTGCAATGCGCGCGCGACCAGGTCGATGCCATCATGCACGCGGTCATGTCCGGCCTGCCGCGCGCCGAATTCGGCCCGGTGCTGCTGGCCGGTTCCGCGCGGAGGCATTGAGCCATGGACATGCCCGCCCGCCCCGTCTTCGAAGGCATCTGGCTGCCCATGGTCACGCCCATGCGCGCCGGACACGTGGATTGCGAGGCCGCCCAGGCGCTGGCCCGCTACTATCGCAACGCCGGCATCGCCGGCCTGGTCCTGTTCGGCTCCACCGGCGAAGGCAACCTGCTGAGCCTGCCGGAGAAGATCGACATGATCGAAGCCATCCGCACCGATCCGCACGCGTTGCCGCTGGTGTTCGGCGCCGGCGGCGTGGACACGCGCGGCGTTGCGGCGGCCATCCGCCGCCTGGACAAGCTGAGCCCGGCCGGCTACCTGGTGCCGCCGCCGTACTACCTGTGCCCGTCGCAGCAAGGCATTCTGTGGCACTACCGCCAGATCGCCTGGGCCACCGAACGCCCCGTCATCCTGTACAACATCCCCAAGCGCGCGGGCGTTGCGATGACGGTGGAGACCATGGAAACGCTGGCCGCGCTGCCGCAGTTCGGCTCGGTCAAGGAATGCAATCCCTCGCTGCTGTCCGCGCTCAACGCGCGCGGCAGGATGGACGTCCTCTGCGGCGAGGACCTGGCCTTCCTGGATCACTTCCAGATGGGCGGACGCGGCGCCATTCCCGCCGCGGCGCACCTGTATCCCGAGCGCTACGTCGAGGTCATGCAGCTGGCGCGCGACGGCCACGCCGAAGCGGCGCGCGAGCTGTTCGAACCGCTGCGCGGCCTGATCCGGCTGTTGTTCGCCGAGCCCAATCCGGCGCCGATCAAGCGCGCGCTGGCCCTGCAGGGCCTGATCGCGGACGAGCTGCGCCCGCCCATGACCAGCGCCAGCCGCGAACTGAGCGCGCGGCTGCAGCGGGCCATGAGCGTGGTCCAGTGCACGCCTAGTAGGCTGCAGACAGCTTGAACACCGACACGGCGCGGGCCAGGTCGTCGGCCTGGTCGTGCAGCGTGGCGGCCGACGCGGCGAACTCCTCCACCAGCGAGGCGTTCTGCTGCGTCACGCTGTCCAGGTGCGTGACGGCCTGATTGATCTGCTCGATGCCCACGCTCTGCTCGGCCGAGGCCGTGGCGATCTCGCCCATCAGCGGCGCGCTGTTGCGGGCCGATTCCAGCACGCTGCCCATGGTGGCGCTGGCCTGCTCCACGCGCTGGCTGCCGCGCTCCACCGAATCGGAGGACGCCTCGATCAGGCCCTTGATTTCCTTGGCCGCGGTCGCCGAGCGCTGCGCCAGCGCCCGCACTTCGCCCGCCACCACGGCGAAACCCCTGCCCTGCTCGCCCGCGCGCGCCGCCTCGACCGCGGCGTTGAGCGCCAGGATGTTGGTCTGGAACGCGATCTCGTCGATCAGGCGGATGATCTCGTCGATGCGCTGCGAGCTTTGCGAAATCTCGCGCATGGCGTCGATGGCGTGCTGGGTTTCCTCGCTGCCCTGGCGCGCCAACTGCGCCGACTCGCCGGCCAGCGCGCTCACCTCGCGTACGTGATCTGCGCTCTGCTTGGCGGTGGCCGTGATCTGCTCCACGCTGGCCGCCGTCTGCTCCAGCGCCGCCGCCTGCTTCTCGGTGCGGTCGTGCAGGTCCATGCTGCCGGCGGCGATCTGGCGCGAGGCCGCGGCGATCGAGCCCGTGGAATGCACGATGGTGCGCACCGCCACGTCGAGGCGTTCCTGCATCAGCGCCATGGCGTCGAACAGCCGGCCGATCTCGCCCCGGTGATGGCGCGACACGATGCTGGACAGATCGCCCTGCGCCACCCGCTCGCACACGACCACCGCCTCGTCCAGCGGACGGATGATGTGCGTGCGGAAAAAGCGCAGCGCCGCCAGCAGCACCACCGCCAGCAAGCCCAGCGTCACGCCGCCCTGGCGCCACAGCGTGGCGCGGAATGCCGCGTCCACGTCATCCACATACAGACCGGTGAACAGCAGCCAGCCCCATTCGGGTTCATAGACCGCGTAGCTGATCTTGGGCAGGGCCTCGTCCGATCCCGGCCGTGGGAACAGGTAATCGACATAGCCGCCGCCGGCCTTGCCCTGCGCATACAGATCCTCGAAGATCGGCTTGCCCTCGGCGTCGCGCGTTTCCCGCACATTGGTGCCGACCAGCTTCGGATCCGGATGCACCAGCAGTGAATAATCATCGCGGAACGCGCCCACATAGCCGTCGGCGCCATAGCGCAGCTGCGCCAGGCGCTGGGCGACATTGCGCTGCGCCTGCTCCAGCGTGAGCCCCTCCCTCACGCCTCGCTTGCCGTTCTGCACGATGCTGGACGCCAGGTCCAGCACATGCCGCAGCTCGGTCTTGCGCTGCGCCACCATCTCGGCCCGCCGCTCCCAGGCGTCCCAGGCGCCCAGGGCCAGCACGGCCGCGCCGATGGCAAATACGAACCACAGCAGTTCCCTACGCAAACTGGAATTTTTCATAGACCCTCTCTTCTATGCCCATTCCGCGCATGAAACCAACAGCGGCAGAATGTGACGGTTTATATGTTGCGTTTCATCAGAATACGGGGATGGGCCAGGGTTTTCACCAAGAAGAGATCGCGTGATTGACGCAGGTCAATGTCGTCCGGGTTTTGGCGATGGACGAAAAAAAACGCAAGGATCAGACCTTGCGTTTTTTGACCGGAGCAGCGCGAGGACGCTGCGGAATTCAAGCGCTGGCGGACGGCGCCGGGATACTGCCCTTTCGAACCGTGGTCAGCGCGTACAGCAGCACGACGGTCACCGCATAGATGGGTACGCTGCGCATGTTGCGGAACATCATCTCGGACAGGCTGAACAGTGCGTATCCCAGGCAGAACAACATGCCCATCTGAGCTCCCGCCTGGATAACGGGATCGTCGCTGCGCATGCGGCGCCAGAAAACGACGGCAGGAACGAAATAGAGAGCCAGCATGCTCAGAACGCCCAACAGCCCATAGCCAGCCAGCGCGCCGAGGAAGTCATTGTGTGGCTCGCCATAATCTGCGGCGACTGTCTTGGTGACGATGTCCTGCTCTGCCAGCTTGGCCAACTCTGAGCGGAAATTCGCCACTCCGACGCCAACCAGCGGATTCTGCTTGAACATCAACCAGGACGCATGCCACAACTGGATGCGCGTACCGACGGACGTATCCCGATCCGCCTTCTGTGCATAGAGAGCAAGGTCGGAAACCGCTTCCTTCCAACGGCTTTGCTTGGCGTTCCAGATAGAGAAGGCAGCCACGCACAATACGATAGCAACCACGCCAAGGCAGGCGGCCTTTTGGCGCAACGTCCAAGCCCGCCTGCCCAGCAGAAAGACCAGGCCATATACCGGCAGCAACACCCAACTGCTGCGTGTTTGCGACAGCCAGACCCCGGTCAGCGCCAGCGGCACTACCAGGATCTTCAATGCCGCTTCCGTTTTGGGCCAGCGGGTCAATTGCCAAGGCAGCGTCATCAGGGAGAGCGTGGCGAACATCAGGGTCAGGTCCGCGAACGCCACTGCGTTGTAGCGCCCGCCGAATTCCCCGATGCCGTATCTGCCCATTTCCGAACGAAGCATGATGACAATCAGCAGCAACGAACCCGCATAGGCGGCGAACAGCAGGCTCCATTGCACCTGCATCAGCCACTGGCGCGGCGCCCGCAGCAGCAGCCAGCACACCGGTATTGCCAGTGCAAAGCGCAGCAGCTTTTCGATTTCCGAGCCGCTCCACACACCCAGCCATAGACAACTGACGAGCATCGCGGCAAAGGGTGCGCCCAGCGCGACGACCATGGGCATTAGGTCCTGAAAATCAAAGGACTGCCACCGCCGGGCGACATTCATGGCCCAGGCGACAAGCGCGAGCAGTCCAGCAAGATACAGAACCGCGGGACCTCCTGCAGCCGAAATCAATGCCAGCGCCGGCACTAGCAGAGCCAACAAGGCGGCACTTCGAGAAAAGAACATAGGCATGGGAATCAAACATGGCGCCGCACGGGCGCAAGCAGTCAGCTAAGCGGTTTATCAGGAAGAAAGAGAGTCCCCCGCACCTGGGCATCGCGCGGGCGCAGTACAGAATGCGGAACAGCCGGGAGCGGGCGGGACCGAATCCGTAGGGTGATTCCGTCCTGCGCGCGAATTATATTCTTCGCCCCTGCCATAAATTAGCGAAATCTGTTTAACTTCTTAACGTTATTGCAAATGAGTACTCCGAGCTGGAGCAAAAGGACCCGCACAGCCATTTGGCTGGCGGGTCCTTTTGCTCCAACGTCTTCGTCAGCCCAGCAAGCTGGCTTACATATTGTCGATCATCACCTGCCCGAAGCCCGAGCAAGACACCTGCGTCGCGCCCTCCAGCAGGCGGGCGAAGTCGTAGGTGACCTTCTTGGACAGGATGGATTTCTCCATGCTGGCGATGATCAGGTCGGCGGCCTCGGTCCAGCCCATGTGGCGCAGCATCATCTCGGCCGACAGGATTTCGGAACCCGGGTTCACGTAGTCCTTGCCCGCGTACTTGGGCGCGGTGCCGTGCGTGGCCTCGAACATGGCGACCGAGTCGGACAGGTTGGCGCCCGGCGCGATGCCGATGCCGCCCACCTGCGCCGCCAGCGCGTCGGAGACGTAGTCGCCGTTGAGGTTGAGCGTGGCGATCACGTCGTACTCGGCCGGGCGCAGCAGGATCTGCTGCAGGAAGGCGTCGGCGATCGAGTCCTTGACGATGATCTCGCGGCCCGTCTTCGGGTTCTTGAACTTGCACCACGGGCCGCCGTCGATCAGCTGTGCGCCGAATTCCTTCTGCGCCAGGGCGTAGCCCCAATCGCGGAAGCCGCCTTCGGTGAACTTCATGATGTTGCCCTTGTGCACCAGCGTGACCGAGGCGCGGTCATTGTCGATGGCGTACTGCAGGGCCTTGCGCACCAGCCGCTCGGTGCCTTCGCGCGACACCGGCTTGATGCCGATGGACGAGGTGGCCGGGAAGCGGATCTTCTTCACGCCGAGCTTGGTCTGCAGGAACTGGATCAGCTCCTTGGCCTGCTCGCTCTCGGCCATGTATTCGATGCCGGCATAGATGTCTTCCGAGTTTTCGCGGAAGATCACCATGTCGGTCTTTTCGGGTTCGCGCACCGGCGAGGGCACGCCCTTGAAGTAGCGCACCGGGCGCAGGCACACATACAGGTCCAGCTGCTGGCGCAGGGCCACGTTCAGCGAACGGATGCCGCCGCCCACCGGCGTGGTCAGCGGCCCCTTGATGGAGACCACGTAGTCCTTGACCACGTCCAGCGTTTCCTCGGGCAGCCAGACGTCGGGACCATAGACCTTGGTGGCCTTTTCGCCCGCATAGACTTCCATCCAGTGGATCTTGCGCTTGCCGCCGTAGGCCTTCTGCACGGCGGCGTCGACGACCTTGATCATCACCGGCGTGATGTCGGCGCCAGTGCCATCGCCTTCGATGAAAGGCACGATGGGCTGCTCAGGCACATTCAGCGAGAAATCGGCATTGACCGTGATCTTCTGGCCGCCGGCGGGAACCTTGATATGTTGATAGGACATGAATGCTCCATTTGCTCCGGGTGATTATTCTGCGCGCGCGCCGCGACGCCCGTCGTGCTTCCCGGCCGGGCGCGGCGGCCCGCTGGACGCACGAGGCAAGCGGATGGCAACCCATTCTATATCGCAATGGCCCGCCCGGCGGGGCCCGCCCGGCCGCGAGCGCTAAAATGTGGACATCTATCGCCTATTCACTTTTGCAGATGTTCAACCCATCACGCGACCAAGTCCGCGAATTCTTCATCGAAACCTGGCGCAAGCACCGCGCGTCCGAGGTGCTGACGCCGCTCGAGATCATGGCCCTGGACTGGATCATCGAGCACCCCGAATACCATGGCGACCTGGAAAGCCCGGAAGCCATGACGGCCGAATACGCGGTGGAAAAGGGGCGCACCAACCCGTTCCTGCACCTGTCGATGCACCTGGCCATCGCCGAACAGCTGTCCATCGACCACCCGCCCGGCATCCGCCGCGCCTATCAGAAGCTGGTCTCGCGCAGCGACGCCCACCACGCCGCCCACGAAATCATGGAATGCCTGGGCCAGGTGGTCTGGGAAGCGCAACGGCTGGGCAAGCCGCTGGACAGCGACAGCTACGTGGAACTGATCCGCCAGCGCGCCGAACGCTGAGGCCCGGCGCAAACAGCCAACGCAACGGGCGTTGCAATCCGACGCCTGCTCACACCCCACGAACGGGGTCCGATGCCCCAACATAGCAAGGCCACCCTCTCAAGGCAACGCAAGACCAACCGTGCAGCCACAGCACAGCGCCCCCGCAAAACGCAGGCGCCCCAAGAGCGCGATGCCACGGATCCGGCTCCGCCGGTCCGTAGGCATGCCCCCTAGAGGGGGAAGCGCGCAGCGCTTCGGGGGTGGTCCTACTTCCGCACGCCCAGATCGCTGGGCTGAGACGAGAGCCAGGCGGCGACGTTGTTGATGTCCTGGTCGGACAGCTGGGCGGCGAACGCGCCCATGATGGGATTCTTGCGCACATTGGCCGTGGCCGCGCTGCCCGAGGCGCCGCGCTTGTAGGCCTTCAGCGCATGGACCAGGTAGTCGGCGTGCTGGCCGGCCAGCGTCGGATAGGCCGGGTCCACCGCGGTCTTGGCGTCGGCGCCGTGGCAGGACGCGCAGTTGAACTTGTCGAACACGGCCTTGCCAGCCGCCAGGTCTTGCGCCTGGGCAGCGGCGCCCGCCATGGCCAGGGTTGCGCCCGCGAGGGCAAGCATGGTGCGATTCATGGTGTGGCCCCCTCTTATTTGAGATTCGAGTAGTAAGCGGCGAGGTCGGCGATGTCCTGGTCGGACAGGCTGCCGGCAACGGCGTCCATCGTGGGATGGCTGCGCGCGCCTTTCTTGTACTCGTTGAGGGCCGTTTCGATGTACTTGGCGTTCTGGCCAGCAATCTTGGGTACGTGGTACAGCTCGGGGAACGTCGCCTTGTAGCCTTCAATGCCATGGCAACCGATGCACATGGAGACTTTATCGCGGGCGTTCTGGATATTGCCGACCGGGGCTGCGTCGGCAGCGACTGCCTGGCCGGCGATCGCACAGGATGCCATCGCGGCCAACACGGAAACCGTGCACTTCAGAGAGGTTCGCAACTTCATTGGAATGACTCTTCTTGATATGGCTAGGGACAGGGCAAACACTTCGCGGGGCGAACCCGGCTGCAAAACTGCCCGATTGTACGATAATTGCCATGAATTAATACCTTTGAAAGCGTATTGATCCCCGTCAATCCCATCCGGCAAAACCCCATGTCCGCAGCTCATTCCGCAACGCCCGCGCGCTTCGAGGGCACCGATACCTACGTCGCCACCGACGATCTCAAGCTGGCGGTCAACGCCGCACTGACCTTGCAGCGACCGTTGCTGATCAAGGGCGAGCCCGGCACCGGCAAGACCATGCTGGCCGAGGAAGTCGCCCGCGCGCTGGGCCGGCCGCTGCTGCAATGGCACGTGAAGTCCACCACCAAGGCGCACCAGGGCCTGTATGAATACGACGCGGTGTCGCGCCTGCGCGACTCGCAGCTCGGCGACGAGAAGGTCCGCGACATCCGCAACTACATCGTGCAGGGCACGCTGTGGCAGGCCTTTGAAGCGCCGGAGCCCGTGGTGGTGCTGATCGACGAGATCGACAAGGCCGACATCGAATTCCCCAACGACCTGCTGCGCGAACTGGACCGCATGGAATTCCATGTGTACGAAACGCGCCAGACCATCGCCGCGCGCCATCGCCCGCTGGTGATCATCACGTCGAACAACGAGAAGGACCTGCCCGACGCGTTCCTGCGCCGCTGCTTCTTCCACTACATCCGCTTCCCCGACCGCGAGACCATGCGCGAGATCGTGGCCGTGCATTTCCCGGAACTGAAGCAGGACGTGCTGCGCGCCGCGCTGGACAATTTCTTCGCGCTGCGCGAGGCGCCGGGCCTGAAGAAGAAGCCGTCGACGTCCGAACTGCTGGACTGGCTGCGCCTGCTGCTGGCCGAAGACGCCACCGCCGCCGAGATCGACGCGCACGCGGCCGCGGCCGTGCCGCTGATGGCCGGCGCGCTGCTCAAGAACGAGCAGGACATGCACCTGCTCGACCGCCTGGCCGCCATGACCCGCGGACAGCGCCGCTAAGCCTTGCGCCGGCCCCGCCATGCTGATCGATTTCTTCTACCACCTGCGGGCGCACAAGCTGCCCGTCTCGGTCAACGAGTACCTGACGCTGGTGAATGCGCTGCGCCAGGACCTGATGCCGCCGACGCTGGACGATTTCTACTTCCTGGCGCGCGCCACGCTGGTGAAGGATGAATCGCTGTACGACCGCTACGACAAGGCCTTCGGCGCGTACTACAAGGGCATCGCGGCCGCGCTGCCCGAAGGCCGCGAGGTGCCGGCGGACTGGCTGATCAAGCAGTTTGAAAAGAGCCTGACGCCCGAGGAAAAGGCCGCCATCCAGAAGCACGGCTGGGACAAGCTGATGGAGCTGTTCAAGCAGCGGCTCGAAGAACAGAAGGAACGCCACGCCGGCGGCAACAAGTGGGTCGGCACGGGCGGCACCTCGCCGTTCGGCAATGGCGGCTACCATCCCGAGGGCATCCGCGTGGGCGGCGACTCGGCCGGCAACCGCAGCGCGGTCAAGGTCTGGGACATGCGCCAGTTCCGCGACTACGACGACCAGGTCGAACTCGGCACCCGCAACTTCAAGGTGGCGCTGCGCCGGCTGCGGCGCTTCGCGCGCGAAGGCGCCGAGCTGGAGCTGGACCTGGACGACACCATCGCCAGCACCGCGCGCAACGCCGGCCACCTGGACCTGCGCATGGTGCCGGAACGCCACAACACGGTGAAGGTGCTGATGCTGCTGGACGTGGGCGGCAGCATGGACGACCACATCACGCGCGTGGAGGAACTGTTTTCCGCCGCGCGCAGCGAGTTCCGCAACCTGGACGTCTACTACTTCCACAACTGCCCGTACGAAAGCCTGTGGCAGAGCAACCGGCGCCGCAACAACGAGCGTTTCGACACCTGGGACGTGCTGCGCAAGTACAACCCGGACTGGCGGCTCATCATCGTCGGCGACGCCACCATGAGCCCATACGAGATCCTGCAGCCGGGCGGCTCGGTCGAGCACTACAACGCCGAGCCCGGCGCGCTGTGGCTGCGGCGGCTGCTGGACGCCTGGCCCAAGTCGGTCTGGCTCAATCCGGAACCCACCGCGTCCTGGCAATACCGCCAGTCCATCGCGCTGCTGCGCGACATCATGCAGGACCGCATGTACCCCGTGACCGTCGCCGGCCTGGAACAGGCCATGCGCATCCTGTCGAAGTAGTCCGCCCGCGCCGCGCGTCCGGGCGGGTTCAACCCGTCAGCCGTCGACCGGGTTCGCGGGCGTATCCAGCGTCAGCTGGTAGAACGCCAGATCCAGCCAGCGACCGAACTTGAAGCCCGCCTCGCGCAGCGTGCCCGCGTGCTTGAAGCCCAGCTTTTCGTGCAGGCGGATGCTGCCCTGGTTGGCCGCGTCGATGCCGCCGACCAGCACATGCACGTCGCGCTCGCGCGCGCGGGCGATCAGCGCGCGCATCAGCGCCTCGCCCAATCCCAGTCCGCGATGGCGGCCGTCCACATAGACCGAGTGCTCCACCGAATACTTGTACGCGGGCCACGCGCGGAACGTGCCGTAGCTGGCGAAGCCCATCAGCTCGCCCGCCGCGTTCTCGTAGCCGATCACCGGAAAGCCGCCCTTTTGCTTGGCCTGGAACCAGGCATCCATGGACTCGCGCGGCCTGGGCTTGTAGTCGTACAGCGCGGTGGACGTGGCGATGGCATCGTTGAAGATGGCGAGGATCTGGTCGGCATGGCGCTCGAGCGTGCAGTCGACCAGCGTGGCGCCCTCGGGCGCTTGGAATTCGGCGGACGGGTTCATGCGCTGATTGTAGCGATGGCCCACGTCTCGCGATGCCAGCGCGGCGCGAAAAAAAACCGGCGCGAGACGCCGGTTCAAGCAGATGCTGCCGCTTCTGGCCACTCTGTCAGGCGGCGCGGCTCTCCACTGATCCTCCCGCCGCGCCAGCGGAGCGCAGGCCCGGGCAATTGCGCCAGGCCAGTTCGTCCGCGTCCATGTCCAGGTCGAACAGGTCGTTGGCGGCGGGCCAGGGATGCCGGCGCGCGGCCGATCCCTCCATTTCCAGCACATGGCCGGCGAATCCCCTGGGCGAGCCGCCGCATTCGGCGAAGTAGCGGCGCGCGCTCAGGTCGACCACGTAGGTCGTCATGTCATGGGTGAGTATGGCTACGAATTGGCCGTCGTCGCTGGCATAGGCGTATTGAAACTGTCCTTTGATCAGCTCGCCGCTCATGGGCCGGCCGGTCAGTTGGGACAAGGCACGCGTGACGATCTCGGTCAGCATGGGTCGTTCCTCCGAAAGATGCGCCGGCAGGATGCCGGCGGCGAAGGCGCGAACACAAGCACCGGCGCCGCGATGAACCAGCGGCGTCTGGCGTTGGACGGGAAACCTGCTAAGCGGCTGTCGCGCACCCCGTCTGCAACAGGTGATACGGTGCGGACAGCTTACACCCGTGACCGGGCGGTCTTCAAATCCACCGCGCCGCGCCTGCTTGCTGCATCGCAACACGGTATGACCGCGCGCCGCGCGGACCGTTATGCGGCCGCGACCGGCGCGTAGCGGTCCCCATCACCATCGCGATCGGACGCCGCGCGCCAGTCCTGCTGCCGCAACCGATACAGGACATGCAGGCTGAGCGGATGGTCCTCGGCCAAGGCGGGATGCCGGAACGGGACGGGATCCTCGCGCATGCCCAGCTTCGCCATCACCGCGCGCGAGCGCCGGTTTTCCACCACCGTGAACGCGACGATCTCGGGCGCGCGCAACTGCTCGAAACCCACCCTCAGCGCGGCCTGCGCGGCCTCGGCCGCATAGCCGCGCCCCCAGTATGGGCGCGCCAGCCGCCAGGCGATCTCGATGCCAGGCGCGAAAGGCAGTGCGGACGACAGCGGCCGGATGCCGACGAAACCGATAAACGGCGCCACGCCCGGCGCTTCGACCGCCCAGACGCCCCAGCCATGCTCATCGATTTCGGCCGCCAGCCGGTCCGCCAGCGCGTCGCTCTGCGCGGCGTCCAACGGCACCAGGAATTCAGTGACTTGCGGATCGGCGTTCAGCTCAGCGAAAGACTGGCGGTCGGCGGCGCGCCATTGTCGCAGCAGCAGGCGCGGCGTTTCGATTTCCAGAGACAGGGACATGCGGGATTCCTTGGATGCGCGGCCCGGAACAGCCTGAACCTATCGCACCGTATACACTCCAACGGATTCTGCCATGACAAAGGAATGATTCGCCATGCGCCTGTCCCTGTCGAAGCTGCCGCGCCCATTGGGCACGCTGCTGTTCACCTCCTTCCTGGCCTTCCAGGCCGGCGCCGCCAGCCTGCCGGCCGGCGTCACGGAGGCCGCCTCGATCGAAGGCATCACCGAGTACCGCCTCGGCAACGGCCTGCGGGTGCTGCTGGTGCCGGACGAATCCAAGCCGTCCACCACCGTCAACATGACCTACCTGGTCGGCTCGCGCAACGAGAACTACGGCCAGACCGGCATGGCCCACCTGCTGGAGCACATGCTGTTCAAGGGCACGTCCACCACGCGCAACGCGATGGGCGAGTTCTCGCGCCGCGGCCTGCAGGCCAACGGCTCGACCTCCGGCGACCGCACCAACTACTTCGCCAGCTTCGCCGCCAACCCCGAGACGCTCAAGTGGTACCTGGGCTGGCAGGCCGATGCCATGGTCAACTCGCTGATCGCCAAGGAAGACCTGGACTCGGAAATGACCGTGGTCCGCAATGAAATGGAAAGCGGCGAGAACAGCCCGTCCCGCATCCTGATGCAGAAGATGCAGGCGGCCGCGTTCCAGTGGCACAGCTACGGCAAGAACACCATCGGCGCGCGCTCCGACGTGGAAAACGTCGACATCGGCCAGCTGCGCGCCTTCTATCATCAGTACTACCAGCCCGACAACGCCGTGCTGATCGTGGCCGGCAAGTTCGACCCGCAGGCCACGCTCGCCGACATCGAGGAAACGCTGGGCAAGCTGCCCAAGCCCGAACGCGCGCTGCCGCGCGAGTACACGGTGGAGCCGGTGCAGGACGGCGAACGCTCGGTGACGCTGCGCCGCACGGGCGGCACGCCGCTGGTCGCGGCCATGTATCACATCCCCGCCGCGGGCAGCGCCGACTTCGTGCCGCTGGACCTGGCCGCCACCATCCTGGCCGATACGCCTTCCGGCCGCCTGTACCACGCGCTGGTGCCCACCAAGATGGCCTCGGGCGTGTTCGGCTTCACCATGGAGCAGCTCGATCCCGGCCTGGCCATGTTCGGCGCGCAGCTGTCGCCAGGCAAGAACATGGACGCGGCGCTCAAGACGCTGACCGCCACGCTCGAAACGCTGGACAAGAAGCCCTTCACCGCGCAGGAACTGGAACGCGCGCGCAGCAAGTGGCTGACCTCGTGGGAACAGGTGTACAGCGATCCCGAGCAGGTCGGCGTGGCGCTGTCCGAAGCCATCGCCGCCGGCGATTGGCGCCTGTTCTTCCTGCAGCGCGACCGCGCCCGCAAGGCCACGCTGGGCGAAGTGCAGAAGGCGGCCACGTCCTACCTGGTGCAGAGCAACCGCATCGAGGGCCGCTACCTGCCCACCGAAAAGCCGCAGCGCGCGCCGCAGACGCAGCGCGTGGACCTGAGCGAGGTCTTCAAGGACTACAAGGGCGACCCGGACTTCAAGAGCGCGTCGGCCTTCGATCCCTCGCCCGCCAACATCGACAAGCTGACGCTGCGCAAGAAGCTGGACCTGCCCAACGGCCCCGTGCAGCTGGCGCTGTTGCCCAAGGCCACGCGCGGCAACCGCGTGCAGGCGCAGATGCAGATTCAGTTCGGTACCGCGCAGGACCTGCGCGGCCAGCGCGTCAATGCCGCCGCCGTGGCTGACCAGCTCAACCGCGGCACGGCCAAGCTCTCGCGCCAGGACATCCAGGATCGCCTGGACAGGCTGCAGGCCGAGCTGGGCTTCTCGGGCTCGGGCACCACGCTGCGCATCGCCATGTCCACCAAGGGCGAGAACCTGCCCGAGCTGACCACGCTGGCGCTGGACATCGTCCGCAACGCCAACTTCCCGAAGGACCAGCTGGAGGAGTACCAGCGCCAGCTCGAAACCTCGATCCGCAACGCCATGACCGAGCCCTCGGCGCTGGCCTCGCGCGCCCTGGCCCGCCAGGACAATCCGTGGCCCGCCGATGACCTGCGTTACGTGCCGACCTTCGACGAAGCGCTGGCCAGCGCCAGCGGCCTGAACCGCGATGCCCTGGCGAAATTCCACGCCAGGTTCTACGGCGCCGGCAACATCGAGTACTCGGCCGTGGGCGACTTCCAGCCCGAAGCCATCGAGAAGGCCATCAAGGCCGGCCTGGCCGGCTGGAAACGCGCGCCCGCCTATGAGCGCGTGGCCAATCCGTACCGCGAGATCGCCGCGCAGCGCTTCGACATCGAGACGCCCGACAAGGCCAACGCCTTCTACCTGTCGCGCATGCCGCTGAAGCTGCAGGACAGCGACGCCGACTACGCGGCGCTGTACCTGGCCAACTACCTGTTCGGCGCCTCGGAAACCTCGCGCCTGTGGAACCGCGTGCGCGAAACCGAAGGCCTGTCCTACAACGTGCGCAGCTCGCTGTCGGTGTCGGCGTTCGAGCCGAACGCCTCGTGGAGCATCTACGCCATCTACGCGCCGCAGAACCGCGAGCGCCTGGAAAAGGCGGTGGGCGAGGAACTGGCCCGCGTGCTGAAGGACGGCTTCTCGGACAAGGAGATCTCCGACGGCATCACCGCCCTGCTGAACTACCGCAACCTCGCCCGCGCGCAGGATGACGTGGTGGCCGGCGTGTGGCTGGACTACCTGGAGCGCGGACGCACCTTCGCCTGGTCGGCCGACATGGACAAGAAGATCTCCGCGCTGACGCCCGACGTGGTGAACGCGGCCATGCGCAAGTACCTGCGCCCGGACGCCTTCAGCAC
>NZ_JAGTJY010000290.1:0-4716 GCF_018195695.1 Achromobacter sp. Marseille-Q0513
CCGCCGGGACCGCGCGCCGGAGCCGCGCCTGGTGGCGCGGCCACGGTGCATCAGTTGTCGAAGCCGACCTTGTCGACCAGCTCGCTGGCCTGCTTGCGATGCTTGGCGATTTCGGTCAGGGGCAGCGGGTCGATCTTGAGCTCGCCGAAGCTGGCGATCACGGGGTCGAGCTTCACGCCCTTGCGCACCGGGTATTCATAGTTGGCCTGGGCATACAGCGCCTGGGCGGACTCGGACACCAGGTAATCCAGCAGTTTAATGGCGTTGGCCTTGTTGGGCGCATGCGCGGCCACGGCGGCGCCGCTGACGTTGACGTGCGTGCCGCCGCTCTTGGCGTTGGCGAAGGTCGGGCGGATGACCTTGATGGCGTCGCCCCACTTACGGGCGTCGGTGCCGGCTTCGGCGTTCTTCATGTGACCCACGTAGTAAGCGTTGGCCAGGCCGATGTCGCAGATGCCGCCCAGGATGTCGCGCGCCACGTCGCGGTCGCCGCCGGCGGCCTTGCGGGCCAGGTTGGCCTTCACGCCGCGCAGCCATTTCTCGGTGGCCTCGGCGCCGTCGTGCGCGATCATGGAGGCGACCATCGCGGTGTTGTAGGGGTGCTGGCCGGAGCGGATGCAGACCTTGCCCTTCCACTTGGGATCGGCCAGGTCTTCATAGCGGAAGGATTCCAGCTTCAGGTCCTTTTCGACGTACAGCACGCGGTCGCGCAGCGACAGGGCGTACCACTTGCCATCGGCGCCGCGCAGGTTGGCGGGGATGACGGATTCCAGCGTCTCGGACTTGACCGACTGGGTCACGCCGCCATCGACCAGGTCCAGCAGGTTGCCGATGTCCACGGTCATCAGCACGTCGGCGGGCGACTTGGCGCCTTCGGCCTTGACGCGCTCGAGCAGGCCGTCCTTGACGAAGACGGTGTTGACCTTGATGCCGCTTTCCTTGGTGAAGGCGTCCAGCAGCGGCTGGATCAGCTTGGGCTCGCGGGTGGTGTAGAGGCTGACTTCCTCGGCGGCCTGGGCCTGCACGGCGAAGGCGGCGGCGCCGGCCAGGGCCAGGACGCGCAGCAGGGAATTCAGTTGGGGACGCTTGGACATGAACAACTCCGGCAAGAGGACGCGGGAAGGGCTGCCTTCCTGCGGGTGGTGCCAGCGGCCTGGACGCATGCCGGGGCCGCATAACGAAAATGATTATCAAATGGAAGTGCGACGATACCAGGAAGATTTCCGGCGTTCAACTACGCGTAAGGAGGTGTGACCCGTGCTTGATCCCCATCAATACGGCATAAGCGTATTACGGAATAATGAGAGCAATTATCATCGAGACCCTGTAGAATAGGGACAACCCTAATGCCGACCACCGCCTATTCACTCTTGCCAGTTTTTGAGTGCGGCTCGGAAACCATCCTCGCGGAGCGCGGACGGGCCGCAAGCCCGGCAACGCCGAACCGCCCATAATTGATACGACATGGCTGCTTTCAATACTGAGCGCGTGCTGAGCGTGCACCACTGGAACGACACCCTGTTTTCCTTCACCACCACGCGTGACGCGGCCTTGCGGTTCCACAACGGCCACTTCGTCATGATCGGCCTGGAAGTCGAAGGCAAGCCGCTGCTGCGGGCCTACAGCATCGCCAGCGCGAACTACGAGGAAAACCTCGAATTCCTGAGCATCAAGGTGCAGAACGGCCCGCTGACGTCGCGGCTGCAGCACCTGAAGGAAGGCGACACCATCCTGGTCAGCCGCAAGCCCGTCGGCACGCTGGTGGTCGACGACCTCAAGCCCGGCAAGCACCTGTTCCTGTTCGGCACCGGCACCGGCCTAGCGCCCTTCATGAGCATCATCAAGGACCCGGACGTCTACGAACGCTTCGACAAGGTCATCCTGGTCCACGGCGTGCGCTGGGTCAGCGAGCTGGCCTATGCCGACTTCATCGGCAACGAGCTGCCCAACAACGAGTTCTTCGGCGAGATCGTGCGCGACAAGCTGGTCTATTACCCGACCGTCACGCGTGAACCTTTCCGCAACCAGGGCCGTATCACCGAGCTGCTGGAAAACGGCAAGCTCTGCCAGGACATCGGCATTCCCCAGATCAACCCCGAGACCGACCGCGCCATGATCTGCGGCAGCCCGCATATGCTGGCCGACATCAGCGCCATGCTGGACGCGCGCGGCTTCACCGTATCCCCGGGCGTGGGCCAACCGGGCGACTACGTGGTGGAACGCGCGTTCGTCGACAAATAAGTCGCCGCGCCGATCCCGCCGCAGGGCGTGCTCGCGGAACTACAAAAAGCCCATCGCATGCGATGGGCTTTTTGCTGGGCGCTGCGCGCGTTTGCGCGTCGCGCTCACTCGGGCTGAATCCCCGCCTTCTTGATGATATCGCCCCATTTCGCCGCTTCCGCCTGCTGGAAGCGGGCCAGCTCTTCGGGCGTGGAGTTGGCCGGATCGGTGCCCGTCTGCGCATAGAACTGCTTGGCCGGCGCGCTTTGCGTGGCTTTGACCAGCAGCTCATTCAGGCGCTTGGCCACGTCCGGCGGCGTGCCTGCCGGCGCGTAGGCCGCGAACCAATAGCCCATTTCATAGCCCGGCACGCCGGCTTCTGCGATGGTCGGTACGTCGGGCGCCAGCGGCGAGCGGGCCAGTCCCGTGACGCCCAGGGCGCGCAGCTTGCCGGACTTGACCTGGGGCAGCCCGGTGGCGGTGTCGGTGATCATCATGTCGATCTGGCCGCCCAGCAGGTCCGTTACGGCCAGCGGATTGCTCTTGTAAGGTACGTGCAGCAGCTGCACATCGGCCATCTGCTGCAGCAGCTCGCCGGCGATGCGGCTGCTGGAGCTGCCGCTGCCGAAGCTGAGCTTGCCGGGCGACTGGCGCGCCTGGGCAAGGAAGTCGCCGACGCTCTTGGCCGCCGAATTCGGATTGACCACCATGATCTGGCCGCCTTTGCCCAGCAGCGTCAGCGGCACGTAGTCCTCCACGGGCCGGTAGGTCAGCGTCTTGTACAGATGCTGGTTGGCCGCATGCGTGGTGTTGGTGGTGATGAGCACGGTGTAGCCGTCCGGCGCGGCGCGCGCGGCGGCGGCCGCGCCGATCATGGCGCTGGCGCCCGGCTTGTTCTCGATCACCACGGCCTGGCCGGTCTGTTCCGTGACGCCTTGGCCGATGGCGCGACCGATCTGGTCGGTGGCGCTGCCGGCCGCGAAGGGCACGATGAAGGTAATGGGCTTGGCGGGGAAGGACTGGGCCGAGGCGGCCAGGGGCAGGGCGGCCGCCAGCAGCAGGGCGAGCCGAGTCCGGAGGGGCGTGAGCATCGTGTGTCTCCTGTATGTGTTTTTGTAGGGTGGATCAGGCGGCCGCTGGGCGGTCGCCGGGTATGTCGGGCAGACGGGCCGCCAGCGCGGGGCTGACCTGCACCGTCATGTCCAGCAATCGGAAAGACAGGCTCTTGCCGTGGGCGTCCAGGTTGAGCGCGTCGTTGACGCCGCCATCCAGCGCGTTTTCCAGCACGAAGTTCATCGCGTGCAGGCTGGGCAGCAGATAGCGGATCACGCGGCGCGGATGGCGGCTGGCGAACCAGGCCGCCACGCGGTCTTCGCTGACCTGGGCGGCCAGGACCGCGTAGCATTCCGGATCCCAGGCGATCAGGCTCAGGTTCGAGATGTCGCCCTTGTCGCCCGAACGGCCGTGGCCGAGGCGGTACAGGGGCACGCTGACGAGGTCGGCGCTCATTGCGGGATCTCCTCCAGGAAGCGCCAGCCGGCGCGCACCGCGTCGCGCGGGATGGTGCAGGACATCATGTTCAGGCGCGGCCGCAGGGCGGTGCGCACGCCGCCGCCGCCGGCCGGGCCGCAGGTGTAGAGCGCGGTCACTTCGCGCAGCAGCCGTTCGGCCTGGGCGCGGTCGGCGTGCGTCGCGGCCAGGCGCAGGCGCACGTCGCGCGCCCGGCCTTCTGGCAGGCCGGCCAGCATGTCGCCGCCGTCGTCGCCCAGCACGCTGACCACGCCGATGAGATCGGCGCGCAGCCGCAGCGCCGGACCCAGGCGCCGGCGCACGATGTCGGCTGCTTGCCGGGCACGCGCTTCGGCCTGCACGCCGGCGTAGGAGATCTCCGCCTCGGCCAGCCAGCCGCCGCGATAGCAGACGTTGACCTTCAGTTCGTCCGGGCGGGCATGGCCGGTGACGCCTTGCACCGCGACGCGGTCGGCGCCCAACTCGACCACGCGGGCCTGGCTCAGGTCGGCGGTCACGTCGGGGGTCAGATAGCGGGCGGGATCGTGCACTTCGTACAGCAGCTGTTCCTTGGCCGTGCGGGCATCGACCATGCCGCCGGTGCCGTCGGCCTTGCCGATGACGAACTCGCCATCGGACTGGATTTCGGCAATGGGGAAGCCGGCTTCGTGCAGGCCGGGCACGTCCTTCAGGCCCGGCACGCTGAAGTAGCCGCCGGTGACCTGCAGGCCGCATTCCAGCATGTGGCCGGCGATGGTGGCGCGTCCCAGGCGCGGCCAGTCGGTCGCGTCCCAGCCGAAATGGGCCAGCGCCGGCCCCAGCGTCAACGAAGGGTCTGCCACGCGGCCGGCGACCACGATCTGCGCGCCCGCGACCAGCGCCTGGGCGATCTCGGCCGCGCCCAGATAGGCGGTGGCGCTGACCACGTCCAGACCGTCCAGCGCGGCGCCCAGCCGTTGGCGCAGCAGGTCGCGTTGCTCGGGCGCG
>NZ_JAGTJY010000291.1:0-4697 GCF_018195695.1 Achromobacter sp. Marseille-Q0513
AAGGCGGGCAAGAACGACCTGGAACAGCCCATGATCTACGCCGCCGTGCTGGCGGGGCTGCCGGGCGGGGGGGGGGGCGGCCGGGGGGCGCCCCCGTCCCGGGGGCGGGGGGGCGGGCCTGTCCTGGGGGATGACGCCCAGGGGCGCGCCCGCCAGTTCCAGCAGCGTGGGCAGCACGTCCGTGATGTGGGCAAAGCCGTCGACGATCCGGCCGTCGCCCGTGATGCCGGGGCCGGCGACGATGCAGGGAACTCGTATGCCGCCCTCATAGGTGAACGATTTGTACATGCGGCTGGGGGTGCTGCTGACCTGGGCCCAGCCCGGTCCTTGCTCGATGAAGGAACCGGGGCGGCCGCGGTTCTCCAGGCGGTTGTCCATCTGCTCGCGCACCCAGTCGCGTGTGCGCAGCGTGTCCAGCACCGAGTTGCCTTCCGGGCCGTTGTCCGACAGGAACAGGATCACCGTGTCGTCGAGTTGGCCCAGCGCTCGCAGGGCGTCCAGGACGCGGCCGATGTGAAAGTCCATGCACTCGATCATCGCGGCATAGACGGCCATGTTGCGGGCCTCCAACTGGCGAATGGCTGGCGGCAAGGTTTCCCAGGCCGGCCAGCGCGGGTGCCCGGGATACGGCTCGGCGTCGGCGCGCGCGAGGCCCAAGGCCACTTGCCGCGCGTAGCGGGCGCGGCGGATGGCGTCGTAGCCCGTGTCATAGCGGCCTGCGTATCTGGCGATGTACTCGTCGGGCGCGTGCAGCGGGAAATGCGGCGCGGTGAACGCCAGCATGCCGAAGAAAGGAGCATCCTGTCCGGCATCCGCCTGCAGATAACTGATCAGCTTGTCGGCATAGGCCGCCGAAGAATAGAAACCCGACGCGGGCAGCTGGATCAGCCGGCCGTTTTCCCGATACGTCGCCAGCGGCATGGCGGACGGATCCGTCGCGCCGGTCGCGGTCTGGTCGAAGTGCGAAGAAGAGCCGTCGATCAGGCCATACGAGCGGTCGAAACCCCGTGCATGCGGGCAATGCGGGGTCTCGCGGCCCAGGTGCCATTTGCCGGACAGATAGGTCCGGTAGCCCACGTCGCGCAGCCGTTCGCTCAGGGTGGGCGCCAGATCGTTCAGGTACATCTCATAGCCAGGCTTGCCCGCTTGTCGCGGGTCCATGACTTCACGCAGCGCGCCGAACCCCACCAGGTGTGCGTCCAGTCCCGTCAGCAGCATGGCCCGGCTGGGCGAGCAGAAGGGGGCGCAGTAGAAGTTGCGCATGCGCAGGCCGCGGGCGGCAAGCCGGTCCAGATGCGGACTGGCGATTTCGCCGCCAAAACACCCCAGGTCCGAATAGCCCAGGTCGTCGGCCATGATGATGAGGAAATTTGGGCGCTTGTGCTGGGTCATGTGGGGCTGCCGTGAGGTTGTCCGATCCCGCCGGTATGGCGATCCGCGACAGGCGGCGCGCCCTGGATCGGCGGGCGCCGCGGCAATCGCGGTGTATGGCGGGATGGACGATACGTGGCCCGTGGGCAAGCCGATAGGAGTCCGCACAGCGGACCTTTGCCATGGCGCGGCATCGGACCGCGTCATGCATGACGGCTATGCACCGCCGCCGTCACAGATCCAGCAGATCGGCCAGCGGATGCGAGGCGTCTTCGCGCGCGGGCGTGTCGCGAGTTTCGTCGAGAATGGCTTCAATCGCATCGAGGTGGCGCCGCCGCCGCGCGTGGAAGTGGTGCCGCCGCCCCGAGTCGGCTATGTCTGGGCGCCGGGGCATTGGGAATGGGTGGGTGGACGCCACGCCTGGGTGACCGGCGTCTGGCTGCCGGCGCGGCCGGGGTATGTGTACCACGGGCCGGTGTGGGTGGCGCGGCATGGGCACTGGGTGTATCGCGAGGCGCGGTGAGGGCGGCGTTTAAGGGTGCTCGCGCCCAACTCTGAATTCGATGCGCCTGTCGGGCCGGCTCACCTGGTCGTCTGGAGAGGATTCCGGACGGCCAGGGGAGGCACGAAGGCATGCGAGCCACGGGAGGACGGTACTACCTGTTTTCGTCCTTGTTCATCAGCGAGGTGCCACGCCCGGTCTTCAACGTCTTGGAGACGAAGTTGCGTAGGGCGTTGTCGACCGCGCCAAGGGTGCGCTTGACGGTCTCTTCGGGGCGTCCTGTGAAGGACGTGACATGGAAGTAGTCGGTGCTGTCCGGCGAGATGCTGGAAAAGTAGTAGTTCGAAACGCAGCAGCGCGGTCGGTCAACGACAACCTTGCTGACGGAGTGCCAGCTATCCTTGTTCGTCTCCATGACGACGAGGCGGTTGGTCAGGGAAACCAGGGTCTTCGGGACAGTCTGGTCGTCATTCCACAATTCGAAGTTGCCACCGTTTTCCAGTGACCAATCAGGGGCCGGATAGTACAGGATGTTCAGGCGACGGTAGCGCTCGCGCGATGAGTCGTGGCTGTTGTCGATATGAGGATTCAGGAAATCACCCTGGAACATCATGGAGAGGCCGCCCGCGTAAAGCTTGGGATCGGGTTCGATCTTCTGATCGGCCATATCGCAGATATCGGCGATGCGGCTGACTACACGGGGATCCTGGTAGGCGTGGGTGACGTCACCAAGAATGGCGGCATAGGCCTTCAGATCCGCCGAAGTGCGCTTCTTTTCACGGAATGTCGCGCGGTCATAGAAACCATTTCCGTCCTTGGGAAAGGCGTCATAGATCTGCGCGCAAAGCGCTTCGGAAAACACGTTGTCGAGCACAAAATGGCGCGTCCGGGTGCTAACGGGATTCGCCCATTGGGAGCGCAGATCGGTCTCTGCCTCATCTAAGCGTTGCAAGATGATTTGCGTGTACTGCTCTTGGTTGGTCATGATTTTGTAGGGCGAAGGTTGCGCATAGGTATTGCCGGCAGCGAGTGATGCTGACGTGTTTAGTCAGATTTGATTTTCTTACGCGGGGGCATTGTGCCACGTTAACTCATGCAGGACATTGGTCAAGGGCGGGTGTCGGAAGGCCGGCCGCGTTGCGCAGCAGGTATGCGCGCAAGCGTCATACAGAATTGGTGCCCGAGGCCGGAATCGAACCGGCACGCCTTGCGGCGGGGGATTTTGAGTCCCCTGCGTCTACCAATTTCACCACTCGGGCAGGAGGGTCGCGAGCGCGTCGGGGGTTGGCAAGATGCTTTGGCACCATGCCTGGGCTGATGCCCGAAAGACGGCTGCGGGAGAAGCGAAGACCGCGATTATATGCGGCCTGGGAAAAATTGTCAGGCGGCGGCCCCGGGGCAGGGCGCTGCCGGCGGCTTGCCGGGTAGCAAGCCTTGCCGGTAGCGGTAAGGCGCCGGACGGTTGTGTCGCCCGGCCCGCGCCCGCCTACTTCTTCTCAGGCAGGAACCAGTTCATCACCAGCGCGCAGATGCCGCCGGTGGCCACGCCCGATTCCAGCACGCTCTTCACCGCGTGCGGCAGGTGCGACAGGATTTCCGGCACTTGCGACACGCCCAGGCCCAGGGCCAGCGACACGGCGATGATGAGCAGGGCGCGGCGGTCCAGGCGGATGCCGGCCAGGATGTTGATGCCCGAGGCGGCCACGGCGCCGAACATCACCATGGCGGCGCCGCCCAGCACGGGCTCGGGCACGGCCTGCAGTACGCCGGCCACGGCCGGGAACAGGCCCAGCACCACCAGCATGCCGGCGATCCACAGGCCGACGTGGCGGCTGGCGATGCCGGTGAGCTGGATGACGCCGTTGTTCTGCGCGAACACCGAGCTGGGGAAGGTGTTGAAGACGCCGGCCAGTAGCGAGTTGGCGCCGTTGACCAGCACGCCGCCCTTGATGCGCTGCATCCACAGCGGGCCTTCGACCGGCTGCTTGGAGACCTTGCTGGTGGCGGTGACGTCGCCGATGGCTTCGAGCGAGGTGACCAGGTAGATGATCAGCATCGGCACGAACAGCGACCACGAGAAGCCCAGGCCGAAGTGCAGCGGCGTGGGTACCTGGAACAGCGCGGCTTCGCGCGCGCCGGTGAAGTCCAGGCGGCCCATCCAGGCGGCGGCCAGGTAGCCGACGGCCAGCGCGATCACCAGCGCCGTGCTGCGCACCCAGACCACGGGCACGCGGTTCAGCAGGATGATGGTGCCCAGCACCAGGCCCGACAGCGTCAGGTTCTCGGCGCTGGCGAAGGTGCCGTTGGCCATGGCGCCGAAGCCGCCGCCCATGCTGACCAGGCCGACCTTGATCAGCGTCAGGCCGATCAGCAGCACCACGATGCCGGTGACCAGCGGCGTGATCAGGCGCTTGACGAAGGGCAGGATTCGCGAGACGCCCATTTCCACGAAGGAACCGGCGATGACCACGCCGAAGATCGTGGCCATGACGGCCTCGACCGGCGTGCCCTGCTTGACCATCAGGGTGCCGCCGGCGATCAGCGGGCCGACGAAGTTGAAGCTGGTGCCCTGCACGATCAGCAGCCCCGCGCCCAGCGGGCCGAAGCGCTTGCACTGCACATAGGTGGCGATGCCGGAGATGACCAGCGACATGGACACGATCAGCGTGGTGTCGCGGCTGGACACGCCCAGCGCCTGGCAGATCAGCAGGCCGGGGGTGACGATGGGCACCAGGATGGCCAGCAGGTGCTGCAGGGCGGCGAGAAAAGCGACGGGGGCGGCGGGGCGATCGTCGGGGCCGTAGACCAGGTCGTGGCTGGGGCG
>NZ_JAGTJY010000292.1:0-4620 GCF_018195695.1 Achromobacter sp. Marseille-Q0513
GTCATGTTTGGATATAGGTGCGAATTTGACTTAATGCCTGCTGTCGACCCGTTTCGGTCACGCAGAGACCCTACCAGCGCCAGCAGCACGAACACCAGAACGAAGCCCGCCAGGTCCATCCAGGCGATGCGGGCGGACCGATGTGTACCTGGGCCTGCTGCAGGGGTCACGTCGCGATGAAGCCACGGTCACGCCAGCGGTCGGCGACGAAGTCCTCGAAGTCGTAGCCCTCGCCGAGCTCCAGCCTGTCTGCATGGTCGCAGACGATGATTTGCGGCTTGTTGCCGACCTCCTGTGCCGTATCATCACAGAACTTGGCCAGGACGGTGAACATCTTGGCGACGGTATTCAAGTCGTCATCGGCCGTCGAGATGCGTGTGTGCGTGTCCACAGGCGAGTTCGCGGCGCGTGTCGAGGGCTTGTCCGCAGTCGTTTCGGACTGTGGGCTGCCGGGCGCGCTGGCGGATGTGCCGTCCTGGTTCGCACGCAATTGGGCTGCATTAAATTCCTTTCCGTAGTCGGCGGAGGGAAAGTAAACCTGCGTCGGTTGGTCGAGAAACAGCACGGGCGGCAGCTTGCAGTCGGCGTAGGCCGCAAACTGGTAGTGCAGGGACAGGAACAGCGTCAGGTGCGAATACAGCCAGTTCGCGCCACTGCCCATCGACCGCAGGAAGACTTTCTTCTCCGGCGCGCCGTTTACCCCCGGTGTCTCATGCCATAGGTCGAAGGAATCGATGTCGAACTTCAGGGATCCATTCTTATAGGAGTCCTCGAAGTCGAAATGTGTGCCGACGATCTCCAGGCGCCGGTTGATGTTGCGTTGCAAGGCCAGCAGCCGGGGCGCGACATCGAGCAAAGCCTTCTTCGATTTCAGGTCCGCTACCCGGTCCTGGAGCAACTTCACCAACTCAGTGGCTTCCGTGGGCGGACTCTCGATGCGGCGCTCAATGGCGATTTCCAGCTTGATCTTGGCTTTCTGCGCTGCGGCATCGACAGACTTCGAGCGCTGCAAGCGGTCGGCCTCCTGGTCCAGTGGACGCAGTGCGTTTTCGACCTGCCGCAAGGCCTGGCGCGCCTTCTTGAGTTGCTCGTCGATGTCCCGACGCTCCTGGCCAAAGCCTTCGCGGGCATAGGCCGAGACCTTCAGCTCGCCGTTGAGCCAGTGGATGGCCGCCGAGAGTCTGTTGGCCTCATCTTCGGCTGCTTCCGAAGGTGACGCGCAGACCGGGCACACGGCATGGTCCAGATGGGTCGCCCTCGGGATGGGCAGATCCGTCATGGCACCGGCAAATCCCTCGACTTGCTGTGTCGAGACGTCGAGCAGGTAGCGCGTGTTCAGGGCCTTCTGGATCTCGGCCGTGAGCTCGGCCTTGCGTGTGCGCAGTTCCTTGCGGGTCGCGTCGAAGGTATCGGACTGCCCATCGACCGTGACGGCGATGCCGGTCAAGCGTTCCAGGGCCTGCGCCGGCCGCATCCAGATTTCTTCAGCGGTCAACTCTGTCAGCGGCGTGCCCGCCAGGGCGTGGAACTCACGCAGGTAGCCCGCCATCTCTTCGATGCCGGCTGATTTGATCTGCTCCTGCTTGGGGATGACGGCCAGGGCACGCTTGAGCTCGGTTTCTGCGTCGGCGAGTTCCTTGGCCAGGTCGAAATAGTCCTCTCCCACGATCCCCATGAAGATCTTGAAGTGATCGATGGCCTGTTCGCGTTTTCGCTTTTCGTCGAAGCGGTAAAAGATCGCATGCCGGTTGGCCACCAGGTTTTGATGCTGGAGCATGAACGAGGCAAAACTGCGGATGGAAGGCGTCGGGCTTTTCTGACGCATGAGCTGCTTCTGCAGAGGGTCGGTGTCGATGTCGTCCATGGTGACGCCGAAGTAGCGCCCCAGGCTCTTGGAGAATTCGATCCGGCTAAGCTGGTATTGCGCGGTGAAGAAGTTGACCACGTCCTTGACGTAGGCCAGCACGTGCCTGGCCTGCTCGCCACTGACTTCTCGCAGGAAACATTGGTTGGCGTTGTCTGCCCTGCGGCCGGCGACGACCGCCATCCCGGAAAAGCGCCATACGGTGAAAAATATCTTCGCCCGCTGCGTGATGATGCCTTGCGGAATCGTGTCTTCTGAGCTGCCCATGCAGTAATCGAAGATGTCGAGAATGGCACTTTTGCCCTTCGAAGATTTGCCGGTAATGATATTCAAGCCTTGCTTGAACTTAACGCTGTGCGCCTCATTTTCCTGGTCGATCACGCCGATATATCGGACATAACATTTCATAGCGACTTCAATCCCAGCATTCTATAAATGGTCACGACGCTTTCATTCCTGAATATCATGGCGAGCTGACGCGCATAACGCAGCATCTTGGGGTCTGCATTCTCCGACTGCCGGTTTTCGCTGGCGAGAACCGACAGGTCGTCGTTGAGTTGAAGGCTTTCATCCGCGCGCAGTATCAACAGGGCCTTGTTGGTGATGGGCTCATATTCCGAGATGCGAAGCGCCAGACCGACCAACCGTGAAGAGTCGGATGTCATCGTCCGGATCGAGCTGGTTCGATTGGCGGTATGCAAATACTCCTGCATCGCGGGAAACGACACCAGGGGAAGAACCAGATAGCTCAGCAGGATGTCTTTCTCCATCGGCTCCCAGTTCAGGTAGAAGCTCTGGATCACCGGCGCCAGCGCAAAGGCGTTGCGATGCAGGATATAGAGATGATCGGCGGCGGTATCCATCATTCCCAGAGTTTCCAGTGAAATTCATCGTCCTTGTTTTCGGGGCTCTCGTCTGCCAGCATGTGATAAATGCCATTGCGAAATTCCGGCATGGTGTTGGCCATGGCGCAAAAAGGTTCTGTCGGAGCTTTCATACGTGCCAGGTAGAACTTGAGTGACGCCTTCTTGAGGGCCGCGTCGTCCTGCAGCCCGTCGCAATCCAGGATGGCGGCTTCTCGCGCCACAAAATGGTTGCTGCGGTGGTTGTGGAGGTAAAGGTCGAGCGAGGGCTTGATGGGAATCTGATCCTTGAAGAGCCCGGAAATCGTGTCCTGCGCAAACAGGCGGTGCAGGGCCGCGTGCTTGAGATATTTTTTGCCCTCAATCTCGAGGATCTTCCTGGCGAAGAGCATGGGCCTGATTTCGTCGAGATCGACTTTTTCTTCCAGCGGTCGGAGATCCCTCAAAGGGAACTCTGCCGGATGCTTCATGCACGAGGCGTTCAGAGCCGTCAGCTTGGCGGTGAACGCCTCGTGGGTGATCTTCCAGCCGTTCAGGACGAGTTCGGTGCTGAACATGAAGCCCAACAAGTCGTCCAGATACTGCTGCTGCAGCGACGGTCGTATGGCTTTGAGATAGCGGGTCTTGTAGCTGTCGATGCGCTCTGGCAGAGCGTCTTCGCCCGGGATGATGAGCATGCGTTCCAACACCTCCATCAGCGCCGCGCGGTTCTCGGGCGCTAGCACCTCCTGCTGCAGTGCCCGCGCCTTGGGCGGCTTGCGGGCCGTAGTTTCAGCAGTTTGGATGGTCTCGTCCTGAGGCTCGGGTGGCTCCTCCATTTGCGTCTGCGGTACGCCAGCCCCGTCGCTGCCGATCTCCTGCATGCGGTCAAGCCGCTGCACAGCGGTCAGGATGTTCCAGTCCTTGAGGCGGCTCTGGGCTCCGAACTCCTGAGTCGTCAGAAGCACCAGGGACTTGTAGCTGCTGCGGTCAAACCGCTCATGCAGCCAGTTCCGGATCGTGTTCCAGAAGTTCTGGTGGCTGTCGGTCAGCTTGTCACGGTAGTGCTTGACCTCGATCTGCGTCTTGCCCGGCACGGTGACATCGCCCATGGCTTCAATCCACAGGCACTCCCCGGGCATGAGGTGGTGGCACTGTTCTACGGCCACGAGCAACTGGTACTGCAGCGCTACGAAAAGTACTGTTGCATCGACGGGCAGAGCTTGCGTATCGGTCTGCAGCTGTTCGGACGGAGGTGGCATTTGCTGTGTGGGCTGCAACTCGAAGTCTCCTGTTTCCTCTATCTCTGACGGCTGGGTTGATGAGGCATGCCCGCAATCACCATCCGGCGCGGCCTGCATAGGTCAGGAAACGGACAGTGCTGGAATTGAATTTTGCCATGTAAATAGGATGTATCGGAATACTGGGGCGGCATCCAGCGGCCAGGGCCGACGTCTTCGCATTCTCACCGCCATGCTTGCGCGTCGACGTTGACCGTCGAAGAGGTGATCATAGGCAGCTTTGGGCACACCCCGGGCGGCGAACGCGGAACAGTTGCTGCACAAGACTGTCAGATTTCCGTCTGTTCAGAAATCTCAAGAGCATTGTCGACCTCGATGCCAAGATAGCGGACGGTCGACTCGAGCTTGGAGTGGTCAAGTGGCAGCTGAACAGCGCGAAGATTCTTGGTCATGCGATATATGAGCGTCGCCTTTGTGCGGCGCATTGAATGAGTGCTGTAGTCCGCCGGATCCGGGCCCAGTTGTTCGACCCAATGTTCCAGGATTCTTGCGCACTGGCGGGTACCAAGATGGGGAGACCTGTGCAGCCTGCAGGGGAACAAGAAGTTGTCGGACTTCGGGAGTGTCAGAAATTCCGTGTTCAAGGCGGGCTTAGGAATTACACAGAAGGCCT
>NZ_JAGTJY010000293.1:0-4554 GCF_018195695.1 Achromobacter sp. Marseille-Q0513
GAGGAATGGGCGCAATGCGGACGGGCCGCCGGGGCGCGGCAGGATCGGGCAAAAAAAGGGCAGGATCCGGCATCGCGCGCGCCAGACCGTCGCCGCATACTGGCCGGGCTTACGCAGGCCTCGCACGCCATCCCGGCGCGGCGACGGCCGCCGTACCCTATCAGGAGCACACGCATGCGATACAAGAAATTCGGCAATACGGGACTGTTTGTTTCGGAACTGTGCCTGGGCGCCATGACCTTCGGCGGCCAGGACGGGCTGTGGGGCCAGATCGGCCAGCTGCAGCAGGAAGAGGCCAACCGGCTGGTGGGGCGCGCGCTGGAGGCCGGCGTCAATTTCATCGACACGGCGGATGTCTATGCCGAAGGCCGTTCCGAGACCATCACCGGCCAGGCCCTGCGCGACCTGAAGGTGGCGCGCGACGAGGTGGTGCTCGCCACCAAGGTGTTCGGCCCGACCGGCGCCGGCCCCAATGCGCGCGGCAACTCGCGCCATCACATCATGGAGGGCGTCAAGCGCAGCCTGGCGCGGCTGGGCACCGACCATATCGACCTGTACCAGATCCACGGCTTCGATCCGGCCACGCCGATCGAGGAAACCGTGCGCTCGCTGGACGATCTGGTGCGCCAGGGCCATGTGCGCTACGTCGGCGTGTCGAACTGGTCGGCCTGGCAGATCATGAAGGCGCTGGGCATTGCCGAGCGCCGCGGCCTGGCGCGCTTCGAGTCGCTGCAGGCCTACTACACCGTCGCGGGCCGTGACCTGGAACGGGAACTGGTGCCCATGCTCCGGAGCGAGAACGTCGGGCTGATGGTCTGGAGCCCGCTGGCCGGCGGCCTGCTCAGCGGCAAGTACGGGCGCGACGGCAGCGTCGACGCCGGCAGCCGGCGCCTGGAATTCGACTTCCCGCCGGTCGATCGCGATCGCGCCTACGACTGCGTCGACGTGCTGCGCCGCCTGGCCGAGGCGCGCGGCGTGTCGCCGGCCCAGGTGGCGCTGGCCTGGCTGCTGGCGCAGCCGGTGGTCAGCTCGGTCATCATCGGCGCCAAGCGGGTCGACCAGTTGGACGACAACCTGGCCGCCGTCGGGCTGGCGCTGACGGCGGACGAGCTGGCCGAGCTGGACAAGGTCAGCGCCCTGCCGCCGGAGTATCCGGGCTGGATGCATGTGCGCCAGGGCGAGTACCGGCGCCAGCAGCTGCGCGAGGCCGGCCTGGCTTAGCGAGGTTGGCTGATGGATGCGCGCGGGCCGCCGTCCAGCGGCAGGCGCAGCAGCGGCAGCGCGCGTCCGGGCTCGCCTGGAATCGGCGCGGCGCGCGCGCCGACGCGCACCGCGCCTTGCGCCAGATAGAAGGGCTCGGCCTGCGGATCGGCCTCGATCGCGATCTCCCGGGCGCCCGCAAGCCGCGCCACGCGGGCGGCATGCGCCAGCAGGCGCCGGCCCAGCCCCTGCCGCAAGGCGCGCGGCGCGATCCACAGATGCTCCAGCCGCCAGTCCGCCGCGTCCGGCGCCAGCGCATAGAAGCCCGCGATGCCCTGCTCGTCACGCATGAGGCGCACGCGCCAGCGGCCCAGGTCCGCGGGCGTAAGCGTCAGGTCGTCGCGCCATTGCGCCAGCAGCTCGGGCGGGTAGCCCCACACGGCCTTGGATGCCATGGCCAGCGCGGCCAGTTGCGGCAGGTCGGAAAGCGTGGCGGGGCGTATGGGCATGTCGGGGCGGATGCTGCGTCTGGCGTTGCGGCGCGTCCGGGACGGGCCGCCGGGATTGTGGGCCTGGAGCGCCATGGCGGCGCCCGCAGGCCTAGAATGGTAGCCATGTTCTTCCCGACTGTCCGCCACCCCGAGGCGCGCCCGTGCCGATTCCCTATCTACGCAAGCTGACCGCCGCGCAGCGCAGCCCGGAGGCCAACCGGCACCTGGCCTATGTGCTGACCTTCGTCGCCGGCGCGGTCAATGCGGGCGGCTTCCTGGCCGTGCAGCAGTACACCTCGCACATGTCCGGCATCGTCTCGATGATGGCCGACCACCTGGCGGTGGGCGGTTTGCTGGTGGTGTTGCAGGGCTTGGCGGCGCTGCTGTCGTTCCTGGCCGGCGCGGCGTCTTCCGCATTCATGATCAATTTCGGCCGCCGCTCGCGGCTGGCCAGCGAGTACGCCCTGCCGCTGTTGCTGGAGGCGGTGCTGTTGCTGGCCTTCGGCCTGCTGGGCGCCAATATCGAGCAGCTGCGCTGGTTCTACCTGCCGGCGACCGTGATGCTGCTCTGCTACATCATGGGCCTGCAGAACGCCATGATCACCAAGGTGTCGAAGTCCGAGATCCGCACCACGCACGTGACCGGCATGGTGACGGACATCGGCATCGAGCTGGGCAAGCTGTTCTACTGGAATGCCGCCGGACAGAGCGAAGAGCGCGTCCCCGTGCGCGCGGACCGCGCCAAGCTGCGGGTGCTGTCCTGCATGGTGAGCCTGTTCTTCGTCGGCGGGGTGGCCGGCGCCTATGCGTTCTTCCATGTGGGCTTCGGCTCGACGCTGCCGCTGGCGATCGCGCTGATGCTGCTGGCCATGGTGCCCATCGCCGACGATATCCGAGGTTTCATGCTGCGCCTGTGAGGGGCGCGGCGGTCGGGCGCGCAGTTGGTTGCTTGCCTGGCGCCGACCCGATGACGCTAGCGCGCGGGCAGGCTGTCCAGCTCGGCTTGCGCCCGCGCGTAGTCCGGTTGCAGCCGCAACGCGGCGTCGAATGCGCTGCGTGCGTCGGCCAGGCGGCCGAGCCGGCGCAACAGCATGCCCTGGTTGACCAGTATCTGCGCGCTGGGCGGGGGCGCGGCGATGGCGCGCTCATACGCGGCCAGCGCCTCGGGCGCGCGGTCCAGGCCGTCCAACAGCGCGGCCCGCAGGTTGTGGCCGATGCTCCAGTCGGGAAAGCGTTCGCACAGGGTCTGCGCGCTGCGCAAGGCGCCTTCCAGATCGCCGGCATCCGCCTGCGCGCCGGCCTTGCTGACCAGGAACCAGCGGTTGCCTGCGTCCAGCGCGATGGCCTGGTCGAATTTCTCGATGGCCGGCGCATAGCGCTTCTGCAGCGCCAGCAGCCTGCCCTGGAAGTGGCGGATGTCGGCATTGGCCGGATCCAGTCGCGCCATGTCCGCGCCCAGCCGTTCGGCGACGGGCCAGTCGCCCGCGAGGATCGCTTGCGCCACTTGCTTGTTCAGCGCCTGCACGGCGGGCGCCAGGCGCGCGACGCGCGCGCGCAGCGCGGCGCTTTCGGTTTGCAGCTCGGCCTGGTAGGCCTGGTCGAGTTCTTCGGCGCCCTGGGCGCGGGCCGCGAAGCTGGCGGACAGGCAGGCCAGCAGGGCGGGCAGGATCAAGCGGGCGAGGGCGCGGGGAAGTCCGGACATGGCGCGGCATAGGCGTGGACAGGGGACTCTACGATATCCGCTATCGCGCCGCCGCGCCGGCCGGGTCACTTCGGCATGAGCACCGTGTCGATGACGTGGATCACGCCGTTGGACTGGTAGACGTCATAGGGGCCGATGTTGGCGACGCCGCCCTTTTCGTCCTTCAGCATGATGTTGTGCTTGCCGTTCATCATCACCCACAGCTTGCCGCCGCTGGCGGTGGTGAGTTCGGCCGCGCCGCCGGCCTTCTTGATCCGCGCCGCCAGGGCGTCGAAATCAAGCTTGCCCGGCACCACGTGGTACGTGAGGATCTTGGTCAGCGTGGCCTTGTTCTCGGGCTTGACCAGCGTGTCCACGGTGCCCGCCGGCAGTTTGCCGAACGCGGCGTTGGTGGGGGCGAACACGGTGAACGGGCCCTTGCCCTGCAAGGTGTCGACCAGTCCGGCGGCCTTCACCGCCGCCACCAGGGTGGTGTGGTCGGCGGAGTTCAGCGCGTTGGCCACGATGGTCTTGCCGGGCATCATGGGCTGTCCGCCCACCATGACGTCGGCCGCCTGGGCGGACGACAGGGCAAGCGCGGAGCAGGCGAGGGCAATGCAAACGATCCGTTTCATGACGATCTCCTTTTTGGTTGGCCGTCGCCAGGAGATACGGGGGAACCGCGAGCATGGATGCGTGCGCCGGACCTGGGACAAACCCTGATGCCGGCGAGCGCGGTCAGATGACGGGGCCGCTGAGCACCACCGGACCGGTGGGACCGCCGGTGGGCGAGCCCCCGGGCGGTTCCAGCGTGACGGCCACGGTGTCGCCCGGCAAGGGCGGCAGGCGCGGCCTGAGCTTGCTGATCTGGCCAGGAACGATCAGGCCCAGCGAGCGCGGCGGCAGGCCCGGGGTGATCGCCCACAGTTCCAGCGCGCGGCCGCCGGCCAGCTGCGTCAGGTCGCGCATGGGCTGCACGGACAGGGACTTGTCGGGCAGGCGGTTCAGCACCAGCGCGGCCGGCGCCTGGTCGCCGGACAGCACCGCCAGCGTGCGCAGCCCGTCGCGCGGGGTGGACGGCATCAACACCAGGAAGGCCAGGACCACCATGGCCGCGGCCAGGCCGGCTCCCAGCGTGCGCCACCAGGACCGGCCGCGCCATTCGCGCGGGCGGGGGCGGGC
>NZ_JAGTJY010000294.1:0-4491 GCF_018195695.1 Achromobacter sp. Marseille-Q0513
CGGCCGCGACGCCCGGGCCGCCGCCGGACGCCGCGGCGTGCGGGCCCCCCCCCCCCGCGCCGCCGGCGGGGACATGCCCGCCGGCACCGTGCTGCGGCTGGCCACGCCGGGCGAGCTGTCCTCCTTCGACCGCGCCCGCTTCCCCGACGGCCAGCCGGGCCTGGTCCATGGCCTGGAAAGCGCCGGCCTGTACCGCTACGCGGCGACCACCCGGCAGCCGGAAACCCTGTCCGTGGAGATCGCCCGCGACCAGGCCCAGGAGGGCTGGCTGTGCGCCCACGGCCACCGCGTCGAATTCGTCATGATGGGCGGCCAGCCCCGTTTCGCCAGCTGCCATCTGGCCATCGGCAACCAGCTGGACGGGCAGCCAGTTCCGCCGGGCACCTGGATCCAGGTGGACCCGGCCGTGCGCGGCCAGCCCATCGAACAGGCGGGCGCGGGCACCGGCGCGCGCTGGCTGCTGCGCACCGAGGGCAGCGAGCCCATGGACGTGGAGAAGCTGTCGCTGCTGAAGCTGGAACTGCGGCTGGATGCCCGCCGCCAGCTGCTGGGTTTCGAGGGACTGCTGTCGCGCGAGACCACGCTGGGCGAGATGACCTATCCCGCCGGCACCCGCGTGCTGTCGGGCGGCCTGCGCGCGGCTGGCGCCCAGCCCGGCGACCTGCTGTTCTCGGCCTCGCGCGGCCGCGTGGCGCGGCGCGCCGGCGGCACGGACGTGGCGGCCGGCAGCTCGGTGCTGCAGGCGCCGGACGGCGCGGTGCGCGCGGTCCTGTCCAACCGCGATGCCGGCGTGCTGGATGTGGCCGCGGTCCGGGTCGGACCCTAGCGTGCTGTCCCGCAGCTACGCCCGCACGAAATCCACCCCCAGCCGCCATGGCGCCCGGGCGTTCGCGCCCCTCCCGGCGGTCCGCCTTGCCGTGATCCCTGCCCTGCAGCAAAGCGGTGGGATAATAGCCAGCTTTCCCCCACGCGCCGCCCAGCGGGCGGCGGTTCCGTCCTGCTCATTGATAGAGACGAAGTCATGGCCGTTAACCTGCAGATCCCCTCCGAGTCCGAAATTTTCCCTGTTGCCGGCGTTGAAATCGGCGTTACCGAGGCCGGCATCCGCAAAGCCAACCGACGCGATCTGACCGTGTTCCGCTTCGCGCCCGGCACCAGCGTGGCGGGCGTGTTCACGCGCAACCGTTTCTGCGCCGCGCCGGTACAGGTCTGCCAGGCCCATCTGGCCGCCGGCGGCCCGATCAGCGCGCTGGTCATCAATACCGGCAACGCCAACGCCGGCACCGGCGACGAAGGCCTGCAAAAGGCCAAGGACACCTGCGCCGCGCTGGGCAAGCTGCTGGGCGTGCCCGCCGCCGAGGTCCTGCCCTTCTCCACCGGCGTCATCCTGGAGCCGCTGCCGCTGGACCGCCTGGTCGCCGGCCTGCCCGCCGCCATCGCCAACCTCGGCCCGGACCACTGGTTCAGCGCCGCCCACGGCATCATGACCACGGACACGCTGCCCAAGGTCCATTCCAGCAAGGTCCAGATCGGCGGCAAGACCGTCACCTTCACCGGCATCAGCAAGGGCGCCGGCATGATCCGGCCCAACATGGCCACCATGCTGAGCTTCCTGGCCACCGACGCCGGCATCGCCCAGCCGCTGCTGGGCAAGCTGGCCCGCGAGATCGCCGACGCCTCGTTCAACCGCATCACGGTCGACGGCGACACGTCCACCAATGACTCCTTCATCATCGCCGCCACCGGCAAGTCCGGCGTCGAGGTGAACGCCGAGTCCGACGCCAACTACGCCGCCGTGCGCCAGGCCCTGACCGCCGCCGCGCTGGAGCTGGCGCAGAAGATCGTGCGCGACGCCGAAGGCGCCACCAAGTTCATGACCATCCGCGTCGAGGAAGCCGGCAGCACCGAAGAAGCGCTGAAGGTGGCCTACGCCGTGGCGCACTCGCCGCTGGTCAAGACCGCCTTCTTCGCCTCGGATCCCAACCTGGGCCGCATCCTGGCCGCGGTGGGCTATGCCGGCATCGACGACCTGGACGTCTCGAACATCCGCCTGTGGCTGGACGATGTGCTGGTCGCCGTCAACGGCGGCCGCAATCCGGCCTACCAGGAAGCCGACGGCCAGCGCGTCATGAAGCAGGCCGAGATCGCCGTGCGCATCGCGCTGGGCCGCGGCCAGGTCAGCGACACCGTCTACACCTGCGACTTCTCGCACGAGTACGTGTCGATCAACGCCGATTACCGTTCCTGAAGTGGTTTGGCCCACCCCCGAAGCGCTACGCGCTTCCCCCTCAAGGGGGCGCCGCTGCGGACCGGCAAAGCCGGCTCCGCGCGGCCCGGATCGTGCAGGCCCTGCCTCATTGACGTGCTTGATTCTTGGCAGGATGATGCCGCCGACTCACAAGGTCGGTTGCGCGAAATCCTCCAGGAATCCTGCCCGCCTCATGCGACTCGGATGTCGCCCATCCGAAGACAAACGCGGACGCGCCGCGGCCCGATGGCCGCAGGCCCGTCAGCCCATCCAAGGACCACAACCGTGACCGCAAACGAATTCACCACCCTCATCCAGCGCGCCGAGCGCGTGCTGTCCCAGCTCGAAGCCTGGCTGCCGCCCGCCACGCCCGAGATCGACTGGACCGCCCATGCCTACCGCTGGCGCAAGCGCGGCGCGCGCGGCTGGCTCGACTCGGTGCGCCACGTGGCCCGCATCGACCTCGACGACCTGCAGCACATCGAGCGCCAGAAAAACGTCATCGACCGCAACACCCAGCAGTTCATCGAAAAAAAGCCCGCCAACAACGTGCTGATGACCGGCGCGCGCGGCACCGGCAAGAGCTCGCTGGTCAAGGCCATGCTGGCGGCCTACGCCGATCGCGGCCTGCGCCTGATCGAAGTGGACAAGTCCGACCTGGGCGACCTGGCCGACATCGTCGAGCTGGTCGCCGGCCGGCCCGAGCGCTACATCGTGTTCTGCGACGACCTGTCCTTCGAGGAAGGCGAGGCCGGCTACAAGGCGCTGAAGTCGGTGCTGGACGGCTCGGTGGCCGCCTCGGGCGACAACGTGCTGATCTACGCCACGTCCAACCGCCGCCACCTCATGCCGGAATACATGAGCGAGAACCTGCAGGCCAAGCACCAGCCGGACGGCGAAATCCATCCCGGCGAAACGGTCGAGGAAAAGATCTCGCTGTCCGAGCGCTTCGGCCTGTGGCTGTCGTTCTATCCCTTCAAGCAGGACGACTACCTGGACATCGTCTACCACTGGCTGCGCGAGCTGGGTTGCCCGGAACAGCACATCGAGCCCTCGCGCACCGAGGCCCTGCAATGGACGCTGGAGCGCGGTTCGCGCTCGGGACGCGTCGCCTACCAATTCGCCCGTGACTGGGCTGCCCGTCATGTCTGAAAAAATCGTCGATGTCGCCGCCGGCCTGATCCTGCGCCCGGACGGCAAACTGCTGCTGGGGCAGCGTCCCGAAGGCAAGCCCTGGTCGGGCTGGTGGGAACTGCCCGGCGGCAAGCTGGAGCCCGGCGAGACCGTGCTGCAGGCGCTGGCGCGCGAGCTGCACGAGGAAATCGGCATCCGCGTCACGCAATCGCGCCCCTGGGTCACCTATGTGCACGTCTATCCCCACACCACGGTACGGCTGGCGTTCTGCCACGTCACCGGCTGGGAAGGCGAGCCGCGCGGCCTGGAGAACCAGCGCCTGGAATGGGTGGACCCGGCGCGCGCGGCCGAGGTCGGCGACCTCCTGCCCGCCACGCTGCCGCCGCTGCGCTGGTTGCAGCTGCCGACCCGCTACGGCATCAGTTCCATCGGCTCGCGCGCGGGCCTGCCGGCTTTCCTGGGCCGGCTGGACGCGGCGCTGGCGCGCGGCGTGAAGCTGGTGCAGCTGCGCGAGCCGCAATGGCCCGACGGCCCCGGCGCCGCCTCGCTGCATGAAGCGCTGCTGCAGGTGAAGCAACGCTGCCACGCCGCCGGCGCGCGCCTGCTGGTCAACAGCATCCATCCGGCCGCCTGGTGGAAGGAAGCCGACGGCGTGCACCTGCGCGCCGCCGACGCAGCCCGCCTGGACGCGCGCCCTGCGCTGCCCGAAGGCGCGCTGGTCGGCGCATCGGCGCACGACAACGCCCAGGTCACGCATGCGCGCGATCTGGGCGCCGACTTCGCCGTGCTGGGCCCGGTGCTGGACACGCCCAGCCATCCCGGCGCGCCGACGCTGGGCTGGGAGGGCTTCGTGGCCGGCAACCGCGACGCCGGCCTGCCGGTGTATGCGCTCGGCGGCCAGTCCGAGCAGACCGTGTCGCAGGCGTTGCGCCATGGCGCGCACGGCATCGCGGGAATACGCGGACTCATCTGAGTACGTCCGGGACGTCCGCGCGCGTGCGCGGCGTCCCCGGCCCGTTTCGCCCCTCGGTAGACCACAATAGGCAGGCCTCTCTGGTCTTGGTTACAACGGAAGTGCGTCATGCACATTCCGAGGAGCACGCCATGAC
>NZ_JAGTJY010000295.1:0-4465 GCF_018195695.1 Achromobacter sp. Marseille-Q0513
GACGTGCAGGAACGGCTGCGCGCCGCGCCCTGACAACTGGCGTTGCGTTGAGGTCCGCGCCGGGCGCGCGCCGGCGGACTCAGCCCAGCGCCCGCGTCGAATCGCGCACCACGATCTCGTAGCCCAGCGTGCGCACCCGCGCCTGCGGTTCGCGCGAAACCAGCTGTTCCACGGCCGCGTAGGCCATGTCGCGGATCGGCTGGCGCAAGGTGGTCAGCTTGGGCCAGGTCTGGCGCGACAAGGGCGTGTCGTCGTAGCCGGCCACCGACAATTCATCAGGCACCTTGATGCCGCGCACGTGCGCCGCGTACAGCACGCCGGCCGCCATGTCGTCGTTGCCGGCGAAAATGGCGCTGGGCCGATCGGCGCGATCCAGCAGCCGCTCGCCGCCATGCACGCCGGAATCGAAGGAATGCAGGCCCTGCTCGACCAGGCTGTCGTCGACCTGCAATCCGCCCTCGGCCAGCGCGTCGCGATAACCGCGCAGGCGCTCGTGGGCGGCGCCATGGTCCGGATGGCCGGCGACAAAGCCGATGCGTCGATGCCCCAGGCTGATCAGATAACGGGTCATGTCGCGCGCGGCGGAACGGTCGTCGGTGCTGACTTCCAACCCTTTCACGCTCGGATAGCTGGGCGCCAGCCGCACATAGGGCATGTCGCCGCGGTCCAGCGCGTCGATCAGCGCCGGCACGTCGGACACCGGCGGCGTCAGCACCACGCCGGCGCAGGCGCGCTGGAGCGCCGCCTGCGCGATCTGCTCGGCCAGGCCCTCGGCGCGATAGTCGCAGGGTTGCAGCAGCAGGCTGTAGAAATAGCGCCGGCACGCGTCCAGCGCCCCCTGCTGGATGTTGATCAGATAGTTGTCGCTGGGGTTGTCGTAGACCAGCATGATGAGGTCGGAGCGCTTGCTGGCCAGCCGGCGCGCGGACGGATTGGGCTGGTACTTCAGCAGCTCGATCGCGGCCATGACCTTGGCGCGCGTCTTCTCGCTGGTGTTCGGCTCGTTGTTGAGCACGCGCGACACGGTCTTGATGGACACGCCCGCCTGGGCGGCCACATCATCGACCGTGACGGAACCCGTTCCCTTGCCGCTCGCCATGCCTCAGCACTCGACGATGTTGACCGCCAGCCCCCCGCGCGCGGTTTCCTTGTACTTGGTCTTCATGTCGGCTCCGGTCTCGCGCATGGTCTTGATGACCGAGTCCAGCGACACGTAGTGCTGGCCGTCGCCTCGCAGCGCCATGCGGGCGGCGTTGACCGCCTTGACCGAGGCCATGGCATTGCGTTCGATACAGGGAATCTGCACCAGCCCGCCGACGGGATCGCAGGTCAGGCCCAGGTTGTGCTCCATGCCGATCTCGGCCGCGTTCTCGACCTGCTCGACCGTGCCGCCCAGCGCCGCGGCCAGGCCGCCCGCCGCCATGGAACAGGCCACGCCGACCTCGCCCTGGCAGCCGACTTCGGCGCCGGACAGCGAGGCGTTGTACTTGTACAGCAGGCCCACCGCCGCGGCGGTCAGCAGGAAGGCGCGCACGCCCTCGCGGTTGGAACCGGGAATGAAGCGGTCGTAATAGTGCAGCACGGCCGGGATGATGCCGGCCGCGCCGTTGGTCGGCGCCGTGACCACGCGGCCGCCGGCGGCGTTTTCCTCGTTGACGGCCATGGCGTACAGGTTGACCCAGTCCATCACCGACAGCGGATCCGACAGCGTGCGCTCGGCGCGCTGGGTCAGGTTGCGGTACAGCTCGGGGGCGCGGCGGCGCACCCGCAGCGGGCCGGGCAGCTCGCCATCGGCCTCGGGGTAATTGATGCCGCAGCCGCGCGACACGCAGTCCTGCATGACCTGCCAGATGCGATCCAGGCCGCCGTTGACCTCGGTCTCGTCGCGCCAGGTCAGCTCGTTCTTCATCATCAGCTGGGCCACCGTCAGCCCGCTTTCCTTGCACATGGTCAGCAGCTCGCGGCCCGTGCGGAACGGATACGGCAGCTGGTCATGGGCGGCGATGACCTGGCTGTTGGACGCGCCGGCGGTGACCACGAATCCGCCGCCCACGGACAGATAGCGCGATTCGCGCAGCGACTCGCCCTCGGCGTCGTAGGCGTGGAACTTCATGCCGTTGGGGTGCTCGGCCAGCGCCTCGCGCCGGTAGAACATCATGTGCTCCTTCTCGATGAAGGGCACGGTGTGGCGTCCGAGCAACGACAGCTGGCGGCTGCCGCGCACCGAGGCGAGCAGGCCGGCGATGGCGGCGGGGTCCACCGTGTCGGGCGCTTCGCCCATCAGGCCCAGCAGCACGCCCTTGTCGGTGCCGTGCCCCTTGCCGGTGGCGCCCAGCGAACCGTACAGCTCGGCCCGCACCGAGGCCACGCGCGGCATCAGGCCGTCGCGTTCCAGGCCCTGGGCGAACAGCAGCGCCGCCCGCATCGGCCCCACGGTGTGGGAGCTGGACGGGCCTATGCCTATCTTGAACAGATCAAATACGGAAACAGCCACCCCACACCCCAATGCAATCTAGAAGATGCGGCAATGATACGCGCAAGCCCCGCCGGCGGGCAGCATGGCCCTGGCGGGCGTATGCTCCATCAGGGACGGTTTGCCCCGGCTGGCTCCGGGCATGCGATCATTACAAAATTATTACTTGTCATAGAAAGAATACGCCAGGATGTCCGCACTCATCACCTTGCTCGACTTCGCCGGCTACGTCGCCCTGCTGCTCTGGGGCGTGCACATGGTCCAGACCGGCGTGCAGCGCGCCTTCGGCGCGGCCCTGGGCGCCGCCCTGGGACGGGCGCTGGGCACCCGCCTGCGGGCCTTCGCCGCCGGCCTGGGCATCACCGCCGCGCTGCAGAGCAGCACCGCCACCGGCCTGATGATCACCGGCTTCGCCGCCGGCGGCGTGGTCGGCCTGGTGCCGGCCCTGGCCGCCATGCTGGGCGCCAACGTCGGCACCACCCTGATCGTCCAGCTGCTGTCCTTCGACCTGACTTCGCTCGCGCCCATCCTGATCCTGGCCGGCGTCTGGATGTTCCGCCGCTACCCGCCCGGCCGCACCCGCGACCTGGGCCGCGTCCTCATCGGCCTGGGCCTGCTGCTGCTGTCGCTGCACCAGCTGGTGCAGCTGTTCGAGCCGTTCCAGAACGCGCCCATGCTGGGCATGGTGCTGGAAGCCCTGTCCACCCAGCCGGTGGTGGCCGTGCTGCTGTCGGCGATCTTCACCTGGGCCGCGCACTCCAGCGTGGCGGTGGTGGTGCTGGTCATGTCGCTGGCCAGCCATCACATGGTGGCGCCGCACGTGGCCTTCGCGCTGGTGCTGGGCGCCAACCTGGGCACCGCCATCAATCCCATGATCGAGGGCGTCACCGGCGATGATCCGGCCGCCCGCCGGCTGCCGCTGGGCAATCTGCTGACGCGCGCGCTGGGCGTGCTGGCCGGGCTGGTCGCGCTGCCGCTGGTGCAGCCGCTGATGAACCTGCTGGAAGCCGATCCGGCCCGCGCCGTGGCCAACTTCCACACGCTGTTCAACGCCGTGATCGCGCTCGTGTTCCTGCCGCTGCTCGCGCCCTACGCCGCGCTGCTCACCCGCTGGCTGCCCAAGCGCGCCGATCCGAACGATCCGTCACGTCCGCAGTACCTGGACGAATGGGCCCACGACGTACCGGCCGTGGCCCTGGGCAACGCGGCGCGCGAGGCGCTGCGCATGGCCGACATGCTGCAGACCCTGCTGCTGTACGCGCGCGCCGGCTTCAAGCGCGACAACCGCCACCGCATGGTGCAGGCGCGCCAGCTGGACGGCGCGCTGGACAAGCTGGAAAACGCCATCACCACCTACCTGGCCACGCTGGACCAGGAGAACATGACGCGCGAAGACCTGCAGCGCATGGACGACATCCTGGCCTTCATCAGTAACGTCGGCCATGCCGGCGACATCGCCCACCACGGCCTGCTCGGCCACGTCGCCAAGCTGCGCAAGCAAGGCTGGGTCTTCTCGGCCGAACAGCGCGCCAGCCTGGAAGAGACGCTGGGCCAGCTCATCGCCAACCAGCGCCAGGCCGCCGCGCTGTTCGTCAACGACGACCTGCGGCAGGCCCGCGCACTGGCCGGCGAGAAGGCGCGCTTTCGCGGCATCGAGACCCAGGCCTCGGACACGCACCTGCAACGGATCAAGGCCGGCGAAGTCGACGCCGCCGAAGTGGGCGCGCTGTACCTGGACATCCTGCGCGACATGAAGGGCATCAACTCCCATCTGGTGGGCGCGGCGGCCTACCCGCTGCTGGCCCGCCATGGCGAGCTGCTGCCGAGCCGCCTGCGAGAGTCTGAGGGGTAGGCCCACCCCGAGCGCTTCGCGCTCCCCTCAAGGGGCGCCGCTGCGGACCGGAAGGATAAGACCCACCCCCGAGCGCTTCGCGCTCCCCCCTCAAGGGGGCGCCGCTGCGGACCGGCAAAGCCGGCTCCGCGCGGCCCCGC
>NZ_JAGTJY010000296.1:0-4364 GCF_018195695.1 Achromobacter sp. Marseille-Q0513
CGCGCGTGCCGGCCGGTTGCTGGACATGCTGTGTGAGAGCGAGGTGGGCCGGGGCGGCCTGCCCATTGCTGAGGGCGACGGCAGCGTGCGGTGTGTTGATCTCGGGCGCGTGTCGGGGGTGCCGGACAGGGCGGCTGCAGTGGGGGGCGGCCGCGGCGTGGAGGGCCGCGGGCGGGCGCAGGGTTGCGGTGGGGTGAAGGGGGCGCTCGGCCCAGTTCTCAGGTTCGTCGTCGGCGAACAGCAGATGCTCGACCAGCGCCGCCTTCAGCTCACCGCAAGCCTGCGCCGCATCGCGGCCGGCCACGGCGCAGCCGCGTTCCACCGCCAGCACGCTATCGGTCAGGCCCGACACGCGGTAGAACGACAGGCCGCGCATGTTGTAGGCGGCCATGGGATTGGTGCGCATGCGCTGCGCCACCTGGCTCTGCAACAGCATGTCCAGCATGGGATTGGCGCGCGTCCTCAGGAATTCGCCGGTATGCAGCGCCATGATGGCCGGATCGATCTCCAGCTCCGGCACCGTCGGCGCCGCGCCGCCCCAGCGCAGCCGGTCGCAATCGGCGCGCGCCGCCTGCTCGCTCGTGCCCTGCACCAGCTCGCAACGGGCCGCGCCGCGCAGCGACACGGGCTGGCCGAATCCTGGCGGATCCTGCGCCAGCGCCTCGGCCGAGGCGTAGCTGCGCGGACCGTCGCTCTGCACCCAGGCGCGCGTCAGCGCCAGATCGCCCGGCAGGTTGGGCGCCACGGCCCACAGCGCGCCCAGCGCCGCCAGGCCGGTCAGCGCCAGCGTCATGTGGCGGCCCCAGAACACGCGCGGGAACAGGCGCTGCTCTTCATCCACGGAATAATTGCCGCCCAACCGCAGCACCGCGTAGTCCTGCACGCGCAGGTCCATGTCGACGCGCCCGTCGTCGGGCAGTTGCAGATTGGCGCGCCAGTGGTCAGGCAGGTTGACGGGCAGCTTGTCGCCCAGGAACAGCTGGGTGGACACGGTCTGGGAATTGGACGGATTACTCAGCACGATGGCGTTCAGCTCACCGCGCGCGCGATTCACTTTTTGCGGCGCGTCCGGCGCGGGCCGGCGCCAGGTCAGCCACAAGGCCAGCGCGGCCAACGCGCCCGCGCCAGCGGCGAAGGGCGTGCCGCCGCCGCCGCCCGCCAGTCCCAGGCACAGGAAGGCCAGGGCCCACAGCACCGACACCCAGAAGCCGAAACCGCGGCCCTGGCGCGCGGCCACTTCGGCCGGCGTCTCATCGCGCTGCGCCAGGATCTCGACCCGCGTGGCGTCGTCCAGCTCGCGCTCGGCCTGGGCCAGTTGCTCGGCCGTGCGCGGCGCCTCGTCCGCCTCGGGCGGGTCGACCTCCAGGTCGACGACGTTCTGCATGGAGCCCGTCCGGCCACTGTTCCACTGCTGATCCTGCTTCTGCCGGCGCTGCTCGCGCTCGCGCCCGCCGGCCAGGTCGAACTCGCCGTTCAAGGCCACCACGATGGCGAATTTCTCGGTCAGCACCACCTCGGCATGGTTGTTCGCGACCAGGTAGCTGCGCGCGTCGTACGGCAGCACCACGTCGACATCGCCCAGCGTGTCGTGCATGGTGGTGCCGCCCTGGCTGGCCTCGATGCCGTGGCGCACGAAAGCGCCGTGCAGCGGATAGACGCCGTCGTTGATCAGCTGCGCCTGCTTCTTCGGCTTGGCCGGGTCGAACAGGAAGGGCTGCACCAAGGCCTGCTCTTCGTCCGTCAAACGCCGCGCGGGCTGGCCGTCCCGCCGCAGATCGCGCAGGGCGTCCTTGTTGCCGCTGCGCCGGGCCATATAGGTGATGCCGCTGTAGATCGACCAGATCAGGATGATGAGCATCAGCCCCAGCTTGAGCATATTCAGATCCATCGTGCCTCTTTCCTCTGCATGTGATCGCGGCGGATGATAACGACGATCCGTCCCGCAATAGGGCTGAACCTACTTCAAAATATGACATTGCTTAACAATTGAAGGAGTCAGCCCCGATGCCAGCGGCGACGATCCGCCTGGCCGCGGCCTGCCGGGCGCCAGGCTTTTCGCCGCGCCCGCCGGCTTGCCGCCCGCCAAACTGTTTTAGAATCCCGGACATGGAATCCCGCCTTCTCGACATCCTCGTCTGCCCCCTGTGCAAGGGCCGCCTCGAACATGACCGGCAGCACGCCGAACTGGTCTGCCGCGCCGACCGGCTGGCCTTCCCGGTGCGCGACGGCATTCCCGTCATGCTGGAGGGCGAGGCGCGCTCGCTCGACGACGCCCCCGCCAGCTGATCCGTCCGCCGTGAGCTTCATCGCCCTGATCCCGGCGCGGACCGCATCCACGCGACTGCCCGACAAACCCCTGGCCGACATCGCCGGCAAGCCCATGGTGGTGCGCACGGCCGAACGGGCCGCGCGCTCGGGCGCGGCGCAGGTCTGCATCGCCACCGACGACGCCCGCGTGCTGCAGGCGGCCCAGACCCATGGCGTGCGCGCGCTGATGACGCGCGGCGACCATCCCACCGGCACCGACCGCCTGGCCGAGGCCGTGGCGCAGCTGGGCTTGCCGGACGACGCCATCGTGGTCAACGTGCAGGGCGACGAACCGCTGATCGAACCGGAGCTGATCGACGCCGTCGCGGCGAAACTGCAAGCCAGCCCCGACGCCGACATCGCCACCTGCGCCTGCCCGCTGGCCGACGCCCAGGCCCTGTTCAACCCGAATGTGGTCAAGCTGGTCTGCACCGCGTCGGATCGCGCCCTGTATTTCTCGCGCGCGCCGATTCCCTGGGCGCGCGATGCGCTGGCTGGCGGCGAGCGTGTGCTGGCCGACGGCCTGCCCGCCCTGCACCATATCGGCCTGTACGCCTACCGCGTGTCATTCCTGCGCCGCTTTCCGACGCTGCCCCAGGGCGTGCTGGAACGGTTCGAGTCGCTGGAACAGCTGCGCGCCATGGAGCACGGCCACGCCATCGTCGTCCACCGGGCGTCCACGCCCCCGGCCGCCGGCGTGGACACGCCCGCCGACCTGGAGCGCGTGCGCTTGATCTACGGCAAGCTCTAGGCAGCGAGGCGGCGCGACAGGCCATTGATATAAGGGTTATTTCGTATGGCACCGCCCCGCAAAGGCTGTTGCGTTGCGGCATAATCCCCCGGATCACAAAAAATAATCCCCATCTCAGGAGCACTCATGCGTCTCATCTTGCTCGGACCGCCCGGCGCCGGCAAAGGCACCCAGGCCGCGTTTCTCACCCAGCACTTCGGCATTCCGCAGATTTCCACCGGCGACATGCTGCGCGCCGCGGTGAAAGCGGGCACGCCGCTGGGCATTGAAGCCAAGAAGGTCATGGATGCGGGCGGCCTGGTTTCCGACGAGATCATCATCGGCCTGGTGCAGGACCGCCTGAAGCAGCCCGACTGCGCCAACGGCTACCTGTTCGACGGCTTCCCCCGCACCATCCCGCAGGCCGACGCCCTCAAGGACGCCGGCGTCAAGCTGGACTACGTGGTGGAAATCGAGGTTCCCGAGGAAGACATCATCGAGCGCATGAGCGGACGCCGCGTGCACCAGCCCAGCGGCCGCAGCTACCACGTGCGCTTCAACCCGCCCAAGGTCGAAGGCAAGGACGACGTCACCGGCGAGGACCTGATCCAGCGCGACGACGACCGCGAGGAAACCGTGCGCCACCGCCTGTCCGTCTACCGCGAGCAGACCCGCCCGCTGGTCGACTACTACTCGGACTGGGCCGGCAAGAGCCCCGCCGACGCGCCCAAGTACCGCAAGATCTCGGGCGTGGGCGCGGTCGAGGAAATCAAGTCGCGCCTGTTCGACGCCGTCAAGGGCTGAACGGCGCCCGCTCGGCCATGAGGCCTTCGGCGCTGGCCGTGACGCACATCGTCACGGCGCGGCCCGAAGGCCTTTTCGCATCCGGCGCCCGCAGCGCCGCTTTCTTTTTCTTTTGAACCAAGTGGTAGAGACATGGAAATCGCGAACAAGGTATTCATCGTTACCGGCGGCGCATCCGGCCTGGGCGCCGGCACCGTGCGCATGCTGGTGGCCAACGGCGCCAAGGTGGTGATCGCCGACCTGCAGGACGAGCCGGGCGAAGCCCTGGCCAAGGAACTGGGCCAGCGCTACGTGCATTGCGACGTCACCCAGGAAGCCGACGGCCAGCGCGCCGTGGCCGCCGCGCGCGAGCTGGGCACGCTGTTCGGCCTGGTGAACTGCGCCGGCGTCGCCCCCGCCGCCAAGATCGTCGGCAAGAACGGCGCCCACCCGCTGGACCTGTTCCAGAAGGTGGTGAGCATCAACCTGATCGGCAGCTTCAACATGATGCGCCTGGCCGCCGAGGCCATGAGCGCCAATGCGC
>NZ_JAGTJY010000297.1:0-4358 GCF_018195695.1 Achromobacter sp. Marseille-Q0513
CGACGATGGGAATCGTCGTGATCATCATGGACAGCGTCTCCATGAAGCAGCCCAGCACCAGGTAGAACACGACTACGATCAGCAGCATCCAGCCCGGCGACAGGCCCAGTCCGGTGATGGACTGGGTCAGCGCGTCGGTCAGGCCGGTGGCCGACATGACGAAGTTCAGGAAGCTGGCGGCGATCACGATCAGCATGATCATGGCCGTGGACCGCATGGTGCCTTCAACCGCCTCGCGCAACATGTTCCAGGTCAGGCGCCGGTACCAGGCGGCCAGCACCAGCGCGCCCAGCACGCCCAGCGCGGCGGCCTCGGTCGGCGTGGCCAGGCCGGCGTAGATCGAACCCACCACCAGCAGGAAGATGCCCAGCGGCGGCGCCAGGTGGACCAGGCTGGCCATGCGCTGGCCCCAGCTGGCCTGGATTTTCTTGCCGCCCCAGGACGGCTTGGCCACGCAGGCGATCACGACCGTCAGCATGAACAGCGCCGCCATGGCGAAGCCCGGAATGATGCCGGCCAGGTACAGCTTGGGCACCGACGAATTGGTCAGCACGCCGTAGATGACCAGGTTGATCGACGGCGGGATCAGGATGCCGAGCGTGCCGCCGGCGGCCAGGCTGCCCAGGAACAGCGGCTCGTTGTAGCCGTACTTGCGGATCTGCGGAATGGCTACCGTGCCCACCGTGGCGGCGGTCGCCACGCTGGAGCCGGACGTGGCCGAGAACAGCGTGGACGCGCCGATGTTGGCGTGCATCAGCCCGCCCGGCAGCCACGACAGCCACAGGCTCATCGCGCCGTACATGCGCTCGGCGAACCCGGCGCGCAGCAGCACCTCGCCCAGCATGATGAACAGCGGAATCGCCACCAGCAGGAATTCGTTGTTCGAGCTCCACGACAGTTCGCCGATGGCGCGCGACAGCGGCAGCATGGAAAACAGCGGATCCAGCGTCAGGCCCAGCACGCCCAGGGCGGCGCCCACGGGAATGGACAGGCCGATCAGCACCAGCAGAAGGATCAGGGCGGTGGCGATCATGCGGCTTCTCCCTTGACCATGCGCTCGCCGGCGGCGGCTTCCTCGTCGGCTTCTTCCTGCGCCGAGCGCACGCCGCAGATCTGCTTGACCAGCTCGATGTCGCCCGTGACCAGCGCGGCCGAGGCGCGCGCCAGCATCAGCGCCACCGTCAGGCACATCCAGGCCAGGCCCAGCAGCCACAGGCCCTGCGGAATCCACAGCGGCGTGGCCAGGGGCGTGTTGGCGGCGGACTTCTGCGCCCAGGAGGTCTGCACCATGTCGTAGGCGTAGTAGGTCAGGAACACCATGAAGACGGCCAGCGCCACCAGCGACAGCCAGTCCAGCACGGCCGACAGCCGCACCGGCAGGAATTGATAGAGCACGTCCACGCGCACGTTGGCGCGTTGCAGCGTGGCGAAAGCCAGCGCCCAGGAGGTGCTGATGGCGAAAGCGTAGCTCGACAGTTCGTCGGCGCCGCCCGTGGTGAAGCCCAGGAACTTGCGGGCCAGCACGTCGAAGGAAATGAGCAGGACGCTGGCAATGGTCAGCGCCCCGCCCGCCCAGACGGCCACGCGCGAGCAGCTTTCGGCGCGGCGCAGCAGCCCGCCGAGCAGGCGGAAGTGTTCGGTAGAGGTCATCGGTCTTGACTCCGCGAGGGGGTCGCCCGGCGCAGGGCGCCGGGGGTGGAAACGCCGGGAGCCGGCGCCGCCCTGCCCGCGAGGGGCGGCGGCGCGCGGTCCCGGTTACTTGCTGGATGTCGCTCGCGCGACATCACTTGCGAGACATCACTTGCTGGCGGTCACGCCCAGCGTCTTGCCGACGGTGGCGTTGAAGTCCTTGACGCACTGGGCCGAGCAACGGGCGGCCCACTTGGGCAGCACGGCTTCCTGCGTGACCTTCTTGAGCAGGGCGCGGTCGGCCTCGGACGGCTGCACCAGCACCATCTTGCCCTTGACCGGGTAAGGGCAGGCGGCGGCGCCGGTGTTGCAGTCGTAGCCTTCCTGGGTCTGGCGCGCGGCGGCGTCCCAGATGTTGTCGACCAGCGTCTTCACGTTGGCTTGCAGGAAGGTGCGCACGGCCGGATCCAGCTTGTCCCAGGCCTTCTGGTTGACGGCGTGGATCTGCTGGTTCCAGTTGATCGGCAGCGCGTACAGGTGCGTGGACACCTCGTACCACTTTGCCGAATAGCCGGACAGCGAGCCGGTGATGGCGCAGTCCACCACCTTGTTCTGCAGCGCCGGCACGACTTCGCCGAAGGCCATGGTGACGCTGGAGCCGCCCAGCGCCTCGACGAACTCGGCGGTGGTACGGCTGCTGGTGCGGACCTTCTTGCCCTTCAGGTCGGCCAGGCCCTTGATTTCGGCGTTGCAGAACAGCACCTGGGCCGGATAAGTGGAAATGCCCAGCAGCTTGACGTTGTTGCCCTCGCCGTACAGGCGCGCGTAGACCGGCTCGAAGGCATTGGTGACGGCGCGCGCGGTCTGCACGTCCGGCGCCAGGCCGGCCAGGTCGATGGCTTCGTTGATGGGGTTGTCGCTGGCGAAGTACGACAGCGTGGCGGTGCCGAACTCGATCACGCCCTGCGACATCAGGCGCAGCAGCTCCGGACCCTTCAGGCCCATTTCATTGAAGCCCTTGATGTCGGCCGTGACCTGGCCCTTGGACAGCTCGGGAATGGTCTTGGTCCAGAAAGGCTTTTCGTAATCGTTGTAGGCCGTCAGGTTCGACAGGCCGCCGACGACCTTCAACTGCGTCTTGGGCAGGTCCTGGGCGTGAGCGGCGCCGGCCAGCAGGCCGGCCGCAATGGCGGCGCATACGAGGGATTTCTTCATGGATCAAGCTCCTGGCTGCGGGAATGTCTGCCGCGCGCGGGTCCCCGTTGGCCCTGGCTGCGCGCGGCCGCGAATGCGGAACGCGAATCGCGAGCGCCGGCCCCGTGGCTGTATGCGGGGTCGCCGGAACCGCCTCGGTCCGGTCCCGGCGCGCCTCGCGAAGCCTGGCTTCGCCGCCGTCCGGAACCCGTCCGCTGCCCTTCCCCGCTTTCCCCGCGCCGCCTTTACTGGCGCTCGTTATCGATGTGGCCGCATTGCACCGCCCGGGACGCGCAGCGTCCAATCGTATGTTGCGATGCCGAGGTATAAATATTTCTTTGGTCTGACCGGCGGCGGGCGGCATATTACCCGCAAACCCAGTACTGGCGCGGCTTTCCAGCCTGGCGGCAATATCGCGCGATGGCCGCGCGGCGCGCTTGGGCCGGGCTTGTCCACGGGAAAACACCTAGGGCCGCCGGCCCGGTCTGACTAGCTGGCCGGCGTTCCGTCGGTGGCCTGCGCGGCCACCTTCTGCGCCATCTGCGCGATCAGGCGCACCGCATGGCTGTCCGGGCCTTGCACCCAGCTCGCGGTGAAACTCAGCTCGGGCAGCGGATCGGCCTCGACCCGCAGGATGCGCAGCTCGCCGCGCGCCAGTTCCTTGCCCAGGAACACCGGCGCGATGACGCTGGTGCCGATGCAGTCCTCGGTCATGCGCACCATCATGGACATGGATGCGCTGCCGTACATGCGCGGCGCGGCCACGCCGGCGCGCGTGAGCATGTCGCGCACCACGCGGTACGGCGCGCTGTTGGACGGATAGGTGATGATGGGCAGGCGCGCGATGCGCTCCAGCGTCACCGGCTCCGGCCCCAGGTCCAGGTGCGGATTGGCGACCCAGGCCAGCGGATAGGTGCACAGCGGCAGATTCTCGACCCGCGCCTCCAGCACCGGCCCCATCAGGAAGGCCAGATCGATCTGGCGCGACAGCAGATGCGGGCGCAGCACGTGCGTAGTGTCGACCTCGATCTCCAGCACCAGTGCCGGATAGGCGGTGTGCACCAGTTCGATGAGCGTGGGCAGCCAGGTCTGCACGATGGTCTCGGCCACGCCGATGCGCACGGTGCCGGACATGACGTTCTGCTCGCGCGCGGCCTCGAACATGTCGCGGCGCACCTGCAACATGCGTTCGGCGTGCGACAGCAGTTCATGGCCCTTGCCGGTGAGCTTGACGCCGCGCGCCTCGCGCTCGAACAGCCGCACGCCCAGGTCGGCCTCGAGCGAGGCGATGCGCTGCGACACCGCGGGCTGCGTGGTGTTGAGCTTGTCCGCGGCGGCCCGGAAGCTGCCCAGGGTGGCGACCCAGAAAAAAGTCTCGACGTTGCGTAATTCGATCATGGCCCTATCCGTCCGGCGCGATGAGCGTATCATGTCAGCCGCCCAACCGTCCCCCACAGGAGTTGTCCATGACCCCGGCCGCCACCGGTCGCCCCCGCCCCGCCGCGCCCGCCACCCGCGGACCGTTGAACGGCGTG
>NZ_JAGTJY010000298.1:0-4347 GCF_018195695.1 Achromobacter sp. Marseille-Q0513
CCTCGCCAGCGTGTAAACTCCCCCCTTTTTGGCTCTGGTGGTATGGTGCAAGCCCCTCGGCGCACAGGTTTCAGCGGCCCGACGCTCGTTCGCTTGCTTGCTCGCCTGACGGACGTCGACGTTCCCGAATCCGGACAATCCCTTTCCGACCGGCTCAGCCTCTGGCTGGGCTGGACGGACGCCATCGCGCTCGCCGCCGTGCTGGACGGCAAGCCGCCGGCCATGGCGCCGGGCGGCCCGGCGTTCGACAGCGAACAGGACCGGGCAAGCCTGAAGCTGCGGACCACGCTGGCCGATGCCATCGCCAGCGACACCGAGTTCACCGCCGCCCGGCCCCGCGGCCGGCAGCCGCCCTCGCGGACGCAGGCCGTGCCCAAGGCGCCGACCGACGCCGACTACTCCAGCTTCCGCCAGCGCTACGTGTCGCTGCAGCACACGATGGAGAACGGCATCGGCGGCCTGCGCAGCCGCCTGCGCGGCATGCTGGCCGGACGCAATCCGGAAATGACCCGGCTGGCGATGGTGGACGCCATCATGGAAAGATCGCTCAGCGTGCGCGAACGCGCCCTCATGACGACCATTCCGACGCTGCTCGGCGCGCATTTCGAGCGGCTGCGCAAGGCCGAGCAATCGGCGCAGGAAGAAGCCGAGGCGGCGGACATGCCGCCGCCGGCCAAGCCCGGCGCCTGGCTGGACACGTTTCGCAAGGACATGCGCAGCGTGCTGCTGGCCGAACTGGACATTCGTTTTCAACCGGTGGAAGGGCTGCTCGCGGCGCTTCGCACCCGCTAATTAGGACACTATGTCCCGATACCTCATCAATCTGGTCGTTTTTCTTGTGGGCCTGGCCGCGGCGGGCTGGATCGGCGCGGGCTATGTCGGCTCGAACCCATTGGCGCTCGGCGTCACGCTGCTGATCGCCCTGTTCTACATGGCGGGCGCCTTCGAGCTGTACCGCTACGGCCGCGCCACCAGCGGGCTGCGCCAGGCGGTGGCCCGGCTGGACGCCCCGCCCGCCTCGCTGGCCGGCTGGCTCGACTCCCTGCCGCCCAGCCTGCGCCACGCCGCCCGGCTGCGCATCGAAGGCGAGCGCGCCGCCCTGCCCGGCCCCTCGCTCACGCCCTACCTGGTCGGCCTGCTGGTCTTGCTGGGCATGCTCGGCACCTTCCTGGGCATGGTGGTCACGCTGCGCGGCACCGGCCTGGCGCTGGAAAGCGCCACCGACCTGCACGCCATCCGCGCCTCGCTGGCCGCGCCGGTCAAGGGCCTGGGCTTCGCCTTCGGCACCTCGATCGCCGGCGTCGCCACCTCGGCCATGCTGGGCCTGCTGTCCGCGCTCTGTCGGCGCGACCGCATCCTGGCCTCGCAGCAGTTCGACGCCCGCGTCGCCACCACGCTGCGCCCCTATTCGCAAAGCTATCAGCGCGAGGAAACGCTCAAGCTGCTGCAGCGCCAGGCCGACGCCATGCCGGCCCTGGCCGAGCGCCTGCAGGCCATGATCGATGCCGTCGAGCGCCAGGGCCAGGCCATGAATGACCGCCAGCTCGCCAGCCAGGACGCCTTCCAGGGCAAGGCCGAGGCCGCCTACGGCCGCCTGGCCGCCTCGGTCGAACAGACGCTCAAGGCCAGCGTGGCCGACAGCGCCCGCGCCGCCGGCGCGGCGCTGCAGCCCGTGGTGGAAGCCACCATGACCGGCCTGGCGCGCGAGACCGCCGCGCTGCGCGACACCGTGTCCGACGCGGTGCAGCGCCAGCTCGACGGCCTGTCCGCCGGATTCCGCGAATCCACCGCCGACGTGGCCGGCATCTGGGCGCGCGCGCTGGACGGCCAGCAGCGCGCCAACGAAACGCTGGCGAACGACCTGCGCGTCTCGCTGGATCAGTTCGCCGCCACCTTCGCGCAGCGCTCCGCCGCGCTGATGGACGGCATGTCCACGCGCATGGAAGCCTCGGCCGGCAAGCTGTCCGATGTCTGGGACGGCGCGCTGTCGCGCCAGGAACGCGCCGGCGAGAAGCTGGCCGGCGACAACCAGCAGGCGCTGGCCTCGGCCGCCGCCGCGCTCGAACGCCAATCGGCCGCGCTGGTGCAGGCCGTGAGCCAGTCCCACGCCGACCTGCAGTCCGCGCTGATGGCGCGCGACGAGCAGCGCCTGGCCGCCTGGAACGCGTCGCTGGGTTCGGTCTCGGCCTCGCTGCGCCAGGAATGGGAACAGGCGGCGGCGCAGACCGCCGGCCGCCAGCAGGAGATCTGCGACGCGTTGGCGCTGACCGCCCAGCGCATCTCCGACCACACCCAGCTGCAGGCCGGCGAGACCATCGCCGAGATCAGCCGACTGGTGCAGGCCGCGGCCGACGCGCCCAAGGCCGCCGCCGCGCTGCAGGCCGAGCTGGCCGCGCGCGACCAGGATCGCCTGCAGGCCTGGACGGCCTCGCTGGAGAACATGACCGCCGCGCTGCGCCAGGAATGGCAGCAGGCTGGCGCCGAGGCGGCCAGCCGCCAGCGCGAGATCTGCGACGCGCTGTCGCTCGCCGCGCAGAACATCTCCGAACAGGCGCGCACCCAGGCCAGCGGCACGCTGGCCGAGATCAACCGGCTGGTCGACGCCGCCGCCGACGCGCCCAAGGCCGCCCTCGCCCTGCAGGGCGAGCTGGCCGCGCGCGACCGCGAGCGCCTGGACGCCTGGAGCGGCTCGCTGGCCGAGATGGCCGCCGCGCTGCGCCAGGAATGGCAGCAGGCCGGCGCCGACGCCGCCAGCCGCCAGCGCGAAATCTGCGATGCCCTGCTGCTGGCCGCGCAGGACATCTCCGAGCAAGGCCGCGCCCAGGCCAGCGGCACGCTGGCGGAAATCAACCGCCTGGTCGATGCCGCCGCCGAGGCGCCCAAGGCCGCCGTCGCCCTGCAAGGCGACCTGGTGGCCCGCGACGAGGCCCGCCTGGACGCCTGGACCGGCTCGCTGGCCGGCATGGCCGCCGCGCTGCGCGAGGAATGGCAGCAGACCGGCGCCGCCACCGCCAGCCGCCAGCAGGAAATCTGCGACGCGCTGGCCCAGGCCGCGCGCGACATCTCCGAGCACACCCACACCCACGCCAGCGCCACCATCGCCGAGATCGAGCGCCTGGCGCAGGCCGCGTCCGAAGCGCCGCGCGCCGCCGCCGAGGTCATCGGCGAACTGCGCCAGAAGCTGTCCGACAGCCTGGCCCACGACAACGCCATGCTGGAAGAGCGCGGCCGCCTGCTCGACACGCTGGCGACCCTGCTGGACGCCGTCAATCTCGCCTCCACCGAGCAGCGCGCCGCCGTGGACGCGCTGGTCGGCACCACCTCGGAACTGATGGACCGGGTGGGCGCGCAGTTCTCGGAACGCGTCGAATCCGAAACCGGCAAGCTGGCCGAGATCTCGGCCCAGGTCACCGGCAGCGCCGTCGAAGTGGCCAGCCTGGGCGAGGCCTTCGGCGCCGCCGTGCAGCTGTTCAGCGCGTCCAACGACAAGCTGGCCACGCAGCTCGAACGCATCGAGGCGGCGCTGGACAAGTCCATCGCCCGTGGCGACGAACAGCTCTCCTACTACGTGTCGCAAGCGCGTGAAGTGGTGGACCTGAGCCTGATGTCGCAGAAGCAGATCATTGAAGACCTGCAGCACCTGGCCAGCCAGCGCGCCGACGCGGGAACCGAGGCCGCATGAGCGAGGACTTCGACGCCGGCGTGGACTCCACCGCGCCCACCTGGGCGGTCTTTGGCGACCTGATGTCGGTGCTGCTGGGCTCGTTCGTGCTGATCCTGGTCAGCGTGATCGGCATGCAGCTCGAACTGTCGACCCAGCTGGAAGACGAGGTCAAGCAGCGCCAGGAGGAAACCCATCGCCGCGAAAGCCTGGAACAGGTGCTGGCCGGCCCGCTGGCCGCCGGCCGCGTCACGCTGGTCAACGGCCGCATCGGCATCAGCGGCAGCGTGCTGTTCGCGCTGAACTCCGACCAGCTCCAGCCCGAGGGCCGCGAGCTGCTCAAGAGCCTGGCCGAACCGCTCACCGCCTACCTCGGCACGCGCCAGGAGATCCTGATGGTCAGCGGCTTCACCGACGACCAGCAGGTGCGCGAGGGCAACCGACGCTTCGCCGACAACTGGGACCTGTCGGCCCAGCGCGCACTGACCGTGACCCGCACCCTGATCGAAGCCGGCGTGCCGTCCTCGTCGCTGTTCGCCGCGGCCTTCGGCTCGGAGCAGCCGGTGGCCTCGAACGCCGACGCCGAGGGCCAGGCCAAGAACCGCCGCGTGGAAATCGCGCCCGTGCCGCGCCTGGCTGGCGACCCCGCCAAGAAACCGAATGAGTGACCGCGCGCAGGCCGACGC
>NZ_JAGTJY010000299.1:0-4282 GCF_018195695.1 Achromobacter sp. Marseille-Q0513
ACACATTGGCCGGGTCGGCCACGATTTCCTCACAGGCCGCCGCCACGCCGGGCGAGTAGGCCAGCGCCAGATCGCGCTGGTTGGTCAGCTGCTTGGTGGGGGTGACGGAGATTTTGCCGGGGCGCCCGAACTCGTGATATTCGAGGGCGGCTTTGCGAAGATTGGCATCCATGGGATCGGCGAGAAGCTAGTGCTAGTACAGGAAAGGGAGAAATTCTATTCCTACGGCGGCCGGCGCGATATGGCTGCGGGCGCGGGCCGCGCCCGTCCACCGAGCGGCGCCGGCGGGGCCAGCCCATCTTCCCCGCGGCCCGCGGACCGCCGCTATTGCGAAAAAGCGAGTAAGGGAAAACGACCATCCGGGTCGAACAGCGCCTTGATCCGGGCGTCCAGCCTGCGTCCCGCCTGCCGCGCCGCATCGTCCAAGGACGGCGCGTCGCTGCCTCCCTCCCCCTCGGCCGCCGGCACGGCCGTGAGCAGCACCTCCTGCACCCAGGCCAGCGTGCCGCCGTGCCCCAGCAGCAGATGCGCAAGGTTGACCGTGGCGGGCGCCTGCGGCCGCAGCGCGTCCAGCCGGTAACGGCCGGCCCAGGCGCCGCCCGCGGCGCCGGCGGCGGCGTCCGGTCCCGTGCTCAACTGGAACAGCGCCGGCACCAGCCGCTGCAGCGTGGCCGAGCGCAGCGGTCGTTCGTCGCTCTCGCCAAAGGGCCCCAAGGTTTCCTCCACCCCGTCGGCCAGCACCACATCGGCCGCCAGGACCCCGGACTGCGCGCAGCGTCCCGCCGGCCAGGCGGCTGGCGCCGCCAGCCACTCGGCCAGCGTCATGGCGCCGGGCAGGCCGTCGAACTGCCGCAGACCGGCCTGGGCCAGCACCGCCAGCGGCACGCCGGGCTGGGCCCGCCAACGCGGCACGTCTCCAGCCAGGCGGGCCAGGCCGCTGAGGTTCGCGGGATCCACCCGTAGGCAGGGGCCGGCGGCGGCGGTCCCGTCCACGCCGTCCAGCGCCAGGGCCACGCCGTACTCGGCGCACAGCGCCCGGGCATGGGCCAGGTCGCCCTCACGCGCGGGCGCCAGCCAGCCACGCGGGCCGTCCGCGCCGGCCTCGCCCAGGTCGCGCACGGACCCCTGGCACAACAGCGTCAGGCGCTGCATGAATCGGGCCCAAGGCGTCTGCGCGGGACGCCGGCCGAGCAGGAACGCGCGCCGGGATGGCTGCATGACTACAATTCCCCTTCTGCTTCAGATCGCTTCGAGAATCAAATGCCCCGCCTTGCCCATCGCACCAACGACTTTCTGACATTCCGAGTAATGGAACTCTTCAAGCAGGCGCAGGCCCTGCAGGCCGCGGGCAAGGACATTATCAGCCTGGGCATCGGCGAACCGGACTTTACCGCGCCGCCCCAGGTCGTGGAAGCGCTGGAACGCTCGGCGCGTTCCGGCCTGAGCGGCTACAGCCCGACCGCCGGCCTGCCCGCGCTGCGCGAGGCCATCGCCGGCTTCTACCTCGACCAGTTCGGCGCCCGCGTCGATCCCCGACGCGTGATCGTGACCGCCGGCGCCTCCGGCGCCCTGACGCTGGCCTGCGCCGCGCTGGTCAACGCCGGCGGCGAAGTGCTCATGCCCGACCCCTCCTATCCGGCCAACAGCAACTTCGTGTTGGCCGCCGGCGGCGTGCCGCGCCTGATCCCCAGCACCGCCGACAAGCGCTTCCAGCTGTCCGCCCAGGACGTGGCGCAACATTGGACGCCCGCCACCCAGGGCGTGCTGGTGGCCTCGCCCAGCAATCCCACCGGCACCTCGATCGCGCACGGCGAACTGGCCGAGCTGCTGGCCCAGGTGCGCGCCCGCGACGGCTTCGCCATCGTCGACGAAATCTACCTGGGACTGTCCTATGAAGGCCAGCCGCGCTCGGCGCTGACGCTGGACGACGACGCCATCGTCATCAACAGCTTCTCCAAGTACTTCCACATGACCGGCTGGCGCCTGGGCTGGATGATCGTGCCCGACAGCATGGTGGAAGCGGTCGAGAAGATCGCATCCAGCCTGGCCATCTGCGCGCCCACGCTGGCCCAGCACGCCGCGCTGGCCTGCTTCACCGACGACGCGCTCAAGACCTTCGCGCACCGGCGCGAAGCCTTCAAGCAGCGCCGCGACTACCTGCTGCCCGAGTTCGAGCGCCTGGGACTGCGCGTGCCCGTCAAGCCGGACGGCGCCTTCTATATCTACGCCGACATCAGCGACCTGGGCATGGACAGCACCGCTTTCTCGCAACGCCTGCTGCTGGAAGCGGGCGTCGCGGCCGTGCCGGGCCTGGACTTCGGTCCGGCCCACGGCGACCACACCATGCGCTTCTCCTATGCCACCGGCCTGGACCGGCTGGAAGCGGCCGTCGACCGCATGGGCAAGCTGCTGGGTCACTGAACCGGCGCTTGGGTTCCACGAAAAAAAACGCGCCCCGAAGGGCGCGTTTTCCTGTCGCCGGGGCGCGACCGGATCGGGGTCAATCCCTCGCCAGCGCGATGCCCGAGGCCAGCGCCAGGCGCCGGCGCTCGGCCTGCACCTTGGCGCCATAGCCATTGTCGTCGGGGCCGGTGGCGCCGACGTAGCAGGCCAGGCCGCCATCGACCGAGCCGCGGCGGTTGATGCAGTCCTTCAGGATGGTGGCGCCCACCATGATGTTGGCGCCGGGATCCAGCGGATTCTTGCCAACCGCGTCGAACTTGTCCTGGTGGACGCTGGTCATGACCTGCATCAGGCCCTGCGCGCCCACATGGCTTTCGGCCAGCGGGTTGTAGCGCGACTCGATGGCGATCACGGCCAGCAGCAACAGCGGATCGAGCTGCTTGTCGCGGCCGACCTTGTACACCGTGCCCACCAGCGGGCCGGTCGCGTCATAGGCGACCTTGTACTTGCGCGAAATATAGTTGCGCAAGGCTTCGGCCTGCGGGCCGGTGGCGACCATGGCGGGCTTCTTGGGCGCCGGCGGCGCCACGCGGGCCGGCCCCAGCATGCCGGTGGCGTTGCTGGCGGGCGCGGCGGGCACGGCCATCGCGATGGCCGAGGACGAATCTATGCTGAGCTCGGATCCGGTATCGGACTCGGAACCCGCTTGCATGGATGTAGGCGCGAGGGCGGTCAACAAGGCTTTGTGCACCTGCAACGCCTGGTCGCGCAAACCAGGCAGGGCGAATCCCATGCTTACCGTCACGATCACGGCAATGCCCAGGTAGACGGAGCAAATGCGCAGGGATTCGGCAAGATAGTGGTGCACTCCTTGGGCCATACGCCTGAACAGGCTGGCCACTGACGCATCGGGCATAAGACCTCCTGCGTATCAAAGAGGGGGTTAATGTTAACCTCTCTGGCTGATCGAAATGTAACCAAATTGCCGGGATCTGTAGTGAAATACCGCGACCTTCGAGACTTTCTCGCCCAACTCGAACGCATGGGCGAACTCAAGCGCATCGCCGCGCCCGTCTCCACGCGCCTGGAAATGACCGAGATTTCCGACCGCGTGCTGCGCGCCTCGGGCCCGGCCCTGCTGTTCGAAAACGCGCAGCACGACGGCCGCCCGGCGCAGATGCCGGTGCTGGCCAACCTGTTCGGCACGCCGGCGCGCGTGGCGCGCGGCATGGGCGCCGACGATGTCAGCGCGCTGCGCGACATCGGCGAGCTGCTGGCCTCGCTGCGCGAGCCCGAGGCGCCCAAGGGCCTGCGCGACGCGCTGGCCAAGGTCTCGATGCTGAAGTCGGCGCTGTGGGACATGAGCCCCAAGAACGTCAAGAGCCCGGCCTGCCAGGAAGTGGTCTGGGAAGGCAAGGACGTGGACCTGCCCCGCCTGCCGATCCAGACCTGCTGGCCCGGCGACGTGGCCCCGCTCTTGACCTGGGGCCTGGTGATCACGCGCGGCCCCAACGCCAAGCGCCAGAACCTGGGCATCTACCGCCAGCAGCTGCTGGGGCCGAACAAGCTCATCATGCGCTGGCTGTCGCACCGCGGCGGCGCGCTGGATTTCCGCGACCACGCGATCGCCCATCCCGGCACGCCCTTCCCCATCGCCGTGGCGCTGGGCGCCGACCCGGCCACCACGCTGGGCGCGGTCACGCCGGTGCCCGACAGCCTGTCCGAATACCAGTTCGCCGGCCTGTTGCGCGGCTCGCGCACCGAGGTCGCGCAGGCGCTGGGCAGCAACCTGTCGGTGCCGGCCTGGGCCGAGATCGTGCTCGAAGGGCACCTGCTGCCGGCGTCCGACCCTCGCGCCCTGCCGCCCACCGTGCCCGAG
>NZ_JAGTJY010000029.1:0-46146 GCF_018195695.1 Achromobacter sp. Marseille-Q0513
GCCCGGGCCGCGGGGCCCGCCGGCAACACCCCCGGCGGCATCCGGGCCCCCCCCGCCACCGCCGGCGGCGCCCGCGCCGTGCTGCGCGAGCCTCCCTTGAGCGGCTTTTCCTTCGGCCAGACGGCGCGGGCCTGTCTCTGATGCCGTCCGGCGCCTTGCCTCAGACCGGATAGGTGCCCGGCAGCAGGATGCTGCGGTCGCCCGGCACGAGCGAACGGCGGCCGCACAGGGCCATGGTGGTGTCCATTTCCTTGTACAGGATCTCCAGCACGCGGCGCACGCCATCCTGGCCGTAGGCGCCCAGGCCGTAGAGGAACGCGCGGCCGATCATGGCGCCGCGCGCGCCCAGCGCCACGGCCTTGAGGATGTCCTGGCCGGAGCGCACGCCGCCGTCCATCCAGACCTCGATCTTCGAGCCCACCGCATCGGCGATGGACGGCACCGCCGCGATCGACGACATGGCGCCGTCGAGCTGGCGGCCACCGTGGTTGCTGACGATGAGCGCGTCGGCGCCGCTGTTGGCGGCCAGCTGGGCATCCTCGACGTCCAGGATGCCCTTGAGGATGAGCTTGCCGCCCCAGCGCTGCTTGATCCATTCGACGTCGTCCCAGCTCAGGCGCGGGTCGAACTGCTCGGCGGTCCAAGAGGACAGCGAGGACAGATCGCTCACGCCCTTGGCGTGGCCGACGATGTTGCCGAAGGTGCGGCGCTTGGTGCCCAGCATGCCCATGCACCAGCGCGGCTTGGTCGCCAGGTTGATCAGGTTGCGCAGCGTGGGCTTGGGCGGGGTGGACAGGCCGTTCTTGATGTCCTTGTGGCGCTGGCCCAGGATCTGCAGGTCCAGCGTCAGCACCAGCGCCGAGCAGCCGGCGGCCTTGGCGCGGTCGATCAGGTTGCCGACGAATTCGCGGTCGCGCATCACGTACAGCTGGAACCAGAACGGCTTGCCGGTGGCGGCGGCCACGTCTTCCAGCGAGCAGATGCTCATGGTGGACAGCGTGAAGGGCACGCCGAACTCGGCGGCGGCCTTGGCCGCCAGGATTTCGCCGTCGGCGTGCTGCATGCCGGTCAGGCCGGTCGGCGCGATGGCCAGCGGCATGGCCACGTCATGGCCGGCCAGCGTGGTGCGCAGCGAGCGTCCTTCCATGTTCACCGCCACGCGCTGGCGCAGCTTGATCTTCTGGAAATCGCTCTCGTTGGCGCGGTAGGTGCCCTCGGTCCAGGCGCCCGAATCGGCGTAGTCGTAGAACATGCGCGGCACGCGGCGTTTCGCGATTACGCGCAAATCTTCGATGCAGGTGATCGTTGAGAGCTTAGCGGTCATGGCTGGGTCTGTAGTGTGCGGGACGCGCGGGCGGAACCGGCGCATGCGCGCGCGCCGCGCGGCATGGCGCGGGCAGGGGCGGAATATCGGGAAGGGCCCGATCGCATGGCGTCCTTGGTTTTTCTTGGAAGAATGGGACCGCCGGCTGCGGGCGGCCTTGCAGTGCAGCAAGGCCCTGCGGCCCGGCGGCGCCGCCCAGTATACGCGCCGGTGCCGGCGGGCGAGGCCCGCCGGCGCTGCTTTTTCACTGATTTCGCGAGGCGCCGTGCGTGCGGGTGACGCACATTCGGGGCGCCGGGCGGCCCGGCGCCGGGCTGGCCGGCGCGCCGGACCGCGTCAGCGTGGCCCGACCTTGTTGACCGCGCGGATGGTGGCCCAGGCCAGCCAGCGCGGGCTGGTCAGGCGGATGGCCGGCAGGCGCCGCACCAGGTCGACGGCCAGGCCGCCGCGGCGGTGCCATTCCTTCTTGCGGGTCTGGCTGTCGGTCCAGCGGCCTTCCAGCCACGGGAATTCGCGGCGTCCCGGCTTGTACACGGGCGGCGTGTTGTAGATCAGGATGTAGGCCAGCCTGGGCGCGTTGGAGGTATTGGCGCCGGTGTAATGCAGCGTGCGCGCGTCGTGCACCGTGCAGCCGCCCGGCGCCAGCGGCTCGGCCACGGCCAGGTCTCGGGCGAAGTCGCCGCAGCATTCCAGCGGATGCAGATGCTTGTCGCCGCCGGGCGAGCGGTGCTCCAGCACGTCCCACTTGTTGGAACCGGGGATGAACTGCATGCAGCCGTTCTCCAGCGTGGCCGGCTGCAGCGCCAGCCAGATGCTCAGCTCCTTGTAGACGAAGTCGGGCGAGCGGAAGGCCTCGTCCTGGTGCCAGGGCGTCTCGGGCCCGCCCCCGCCCGGCTTGAGCAGCGCGTGCTCGCCATACAGCGCCGCGTCCGGCCCCAGCAGCTGGCGCGCCATCGCCAGGGTGCGGGCGTGGTACGTCGTCTTCAGCAGGTCGGGGGCATAATGGCGCGGATCGTGCAGGCTGGGAAACCGCGCCGGCCTGGAAGGATCGTCCCGGCTGATGAAGTCGTACTGCGCGCCCTCGTTGTAGCCCGTCCTGTTCTCGAACATGTCCATCAGCGTGCCGCGTATGTAGCCCACTTCGTCCTGCGGGCAGATGCCGTCCAGGGCCAGGTAGCCCTGATCTCGGTAACGCGCTGTCTCTGCTTCCGACAACAGACTGGTCTCTTCCATAATGGCCTCTCCAAGCTCGTTCACGAATGGGTTCGCGGGGGTTCCTGCATCGATATCCAAGGCGGGCGCGTCGACGCCGCCTGGTCCTGGCCGGGGCGACGCGCAATATTCTTGACACATGCACTAACGTATCGCTTCGATGCCCGGCGGCCCATAGACCATCCGCATTAGCCCCTAGCGGCGACGGGCCGGCGCTGTTGCGGCGCATCATCTGAAGGAAGAAACATGCAAGACCCCCATCATCCCGACGCCCATCTGGAAACCGTCCACGTCACCGTCAGCGGCAAGGTGCAGGGCGTCGGCTACCGCCACGCCACGGTCCGGCGCGCCCATCTGCTGGGCGCGCGCGGCTGGGTGCAGAACATGGAAGACGGCACGGTCGAGGCCCTGGTGCAGGGCACGCCCGACCAGGTCGACCACATGCTGGAATGGCTGCGGCGCGGCCCGCCCGGCGCCTGGGTGGCCGAGATCGTCACGCGCCGGGAGTACACCGACAAGCGCTACATCCGCTTCGAACAGCTGTAGGGCCGCGCCGCCTCGCCGGGCGGCTTAGTCCCGGCGGTGGATAGGCCCGCGCGGCAAGGGCGCGGACAGGGAATCGTCAGCATGGCCGGCGCGCCGGCAGGCGCGCGGTGGGATCAGCGGCCGCGGATCCAGCGCCCGCCGAGCTGGTTGACGATCAGGCCCGCCAGCACCCCGGCGGCGCCCAGCCATTGCAGCGGCATCAGCGCCTCGCCATAGGCGGCGGCCGCCGCCGACAGGCCCACCACCGGCACCAGCAGCGAGAACGGCGCGATCTTCGCGGCCGGATGGCGCGTCAGCAGGCGCGTCCACAGCGTGTAGGCCACCAGCGTCGCCAGCACCGCCAGGTACAGCACCGACAGCGCCTCGCCCCAGCCCATGCCGGCCAGCATGCCCAGCACCGGCTCCCAGCCGTCGATCAGCACGGCCAGCAGCAGGAAGGGCAGCACCGGCGCCAGGCTGCTCCAGGCGATGAAGGCGAAGGGGTCGTAGCCCGGCGCGCGGTTGCTCGCCAGGCGCACGATGATGTTCGACACCGCCCACATGAAGGCCGCGCCCAGCGTCAGGACGAAACCGATCATGGTCATCTGGCCCGGCCCGTCGCCGCGGCCCAGCGCGATCACCGCCAGGCCCAGCGCGGCCACGCCCAGTCCGATCCAGTGATGCCGCTGCGCGCGCTCGCGCAGCAACGGCGCGGCCAGCAGCAACGTGAAGAAGGCCTGCGTCTGGATCACCAGCGAGGCCATGCCGGCGGGCATGCCGGCCTGCAGCGCCACGAACAACAGCCCGAACTGGCCCAGGCCCTGCGCCAGGCCATAGGCCGCGATCCAGCGCCAGGGCAGCTTGGGCGGGCGCACGAACAGGATCAGGGGAAAGGCCGCCAGCGCGAAGCGCAGCGCGCCGAGCATCATCGGCGACAGGCCCTTGAGGCCCGTTTTCATGACGACGAAATTCAGGCCCCAGATCACCACCACGGCGAGCGCGCAGAGGTAATCCTTGCGGGTGAGGGAGGGGGGAGACATGCGGCATTATCGCATCGCCCGCCCGTCAGCAGGCGATGCAATCGGCGAGGAAATCCGCGTCGCAACCCAGGCCGCAAGCGGCTCCGGGAACAACCGGTTCAGCTGGCCTGCAGCACCCGGCCGAAGGCTTGCACGGCGCGGTCGATGTCGGCCGCGCCGATGTGGCGATGGGTCACGCAGCGCAGCCGCGTCACGCCCCAGGCGCGGGTCAGCACGCCTTCGGCCGCCAGCGCCTGGACCCACTGCGCGTTGCCCATGCCGGAGTCGGCGGTCTCGACCTGCACGATGTTGGTCTGCGGCACGGTGGCCGACAGGCGCGGATGCAGGCGGTTCAGGCCCTCGCTCAGGCGCGCGGCGGTGGCGTGGTCCTCGGCCAGCCGGCCCCCCATGGTCTGCACGGCCTCCAGCCCGGCGGCGGCCATGATGCCGGCCTGGCGCTGCGCGCCGCCCAGCATGCGGCGCAGCGTGCGGGCCTTGGCCAGCAGCGGGCGCGGCCCGGCCAGCACCGCGCCGACCGGCGCGCTCAGGCCCTTGGACAGGCACAGCGACACGGTGTCGGCGTGCTGCGCGATCTCCAGCGGCGTCACGCCCAGCGCCACGGCGGCGTTGTACATGCGCGCCCCGTCCAGGTGCACCGAGATGCCACGGCTGTTGGCCATGCCGTACACCGACCGCATGTGGTCCAGCGGCAGCACGGTGCCGCCGGCGTTGTTGTGCGTGGTCTCCATCGCCACCAGCGACGTCTTCAGGCGCATCCCTTCGGTCAGCAGCGCCTCTTCGAGCCGGTTCAGGTCCATGGCGCCGTCCGCGCCCGGCACGCAGTGATAGAACACGCCGGTGAAGGTGGCCGCGCCGCGCTCGGAGGTGTACATGTGCGCGGTGGATTCCAGGATGACCTGCTCGTTGCGCTGCGTCTGCGCCAGCACGGCCAGCAGGTTGGCCATGGTGCAACTGGGCACGAACAGCCCGGCCTGCTTGCCCAGCTGCGCCGCGACGTAGGCTTCCAGTTCGCGCACGGTGGGATCACCGTCCAGCGCGTCATCGCCGATCGGCGCGCTGCGCATGCGCTCGTACATGGCCTCGGTGGGCAGGGTGACGGTATCGCTGCGCAGGTCGACGGCGTTGGCGGGGCGTGGGGCAGAAGTGTGCTCGGTCATGACTTTCAGTGCTGGAGAATTTTGGAAAGAAACTGACGCGTGCGCGGCGCACGCTCCTCGACATTGCCGAAGAACTGCTCTTTCGGGCAGTCCTCGACGATCTTGCCGCCGTCCATGAAGATGACACGGTCGGCGACGCGGCGGGCGAACCCCATTTCATGGGTCACCACCATCATGGTCATGCCTTCGCCGGCCAGGTCCGTCATCACGTCCAGCACCTCGTTGACCATCTCGGGGTCCAGCGCCGAGGTCGGCTCGTCGAACAGCATGACCACCGGATCCATCGACAGCGCGCGCGCGATCGCCACGCGCTGCTGCTGGCCGCCGGACAGCTCGCCGGGATGCTTGTCCTTGTGCGCCGACAGGCCCACGCGCTCCAGCAGCGCCAGCGCGCGCTGGCGCGCCTCGTCGCGGCTGCGGCCCAACACCTTGACCTGGCCCAGGCACAGGTTCTCGGTCACGCTCAGGTGCGGAAACAGCTCGAAATGCTGGAACACCATGCCGGCCACGGAACGCAGCTTGGGCAGGTTGGTGCGCGGATCGCCGACGGAGGTGCCGTTGACGATGATCTCGCCCTGCTGGAAGGGTTCCAGCGCGTTGACGGTCTTGATCAGCGTGGACTTGCCCGAGCCGGACGGTCCGCAGACCACCACCACTTCGCCCTTGGCCACGGCGGTGGTGCAGGCATCCAGCACCTGGAAGGATCCATACCACTTGCTGACCTGCTTGATTTCTATCATCGGAGGATTCGGAGAGGCTTGCATCGTTGCACCTGTTGATAAGCTAGCGCAGCACGCGGGCACGCTTTTCCAGCCGCTTGACCAGCCGCGAGGCGGTGAAGCAGATCAGGAAATACACCAGCGCCACGAACAGATAGAGCTCCACCAGCCGGCCGTCGCGCTGGCCGATCTTGGAGGCCGCGCCCAGGAAGTCCGTCAGCGACAGCACATACACCAGCGACGTATCCTGGAACAGGATGATGACGCGCGTGAGCAGCGCCGGAATCATGTTGCGAAAGGCCTGCGGCAGCACCACATAGCGCATGCCCTGCCATGGGCTCAATCCCAGCGCCAGGCTGGCCGCGACCTGCCCGCGCGAGATCGACTGGATGCCGGCCCGCATGATTTCGCAGAAGTAGGCGGCCTCGAACAGGGTGAAGGTGATCACCGCCGAATTGAACGCCCCCACGCGCACCGGTGTGGGCGAGCCCAGCGCCCAGGCGGCCATGTAGGGCACCAGGAAATAGAACCAGAAGATGACCAGCAGCAAGGGGATGGAGCGCATCACGTTCACGTAGATGCCGGCCGGCACCGACAGCAGCTTGAAGCGCGACAGCCGCATCATGGCCAGCAGCGTGCCCAGCGCCAGCCCCATCACGGCGGCCAGCAGGGTCAGCGTCAGCGTGAACGTCATTCCCGTCTTGAACAGATAGGGAAGGGCGCTGGAGATGGCGTCGAAATCGAATTTACCCACGGCGCGCCCCTAGCGACCCTTTCCCGCCGGGCCGATCAGCCCGGGGATGGCCACGCGGCGCTCGAGCATGCGCATGCCCAGCACCACCACGCCGTTCAGGATCAGGTAGACCGCGGTCGCGGCCGAGAACGCCTCGAAGATATGGAAGCTGAATTCCTGCATCGAGCGCGCCTGGCCGGTCAGTTCCAGCAGGCCGATGGTCAGCGCCACCGACGAATACTTGATCGTGCCCATGAACTCCGACGTCAGCGGAGGCAGCACGATGCGGTAGGCCTGCGGCAGGATGATGTAGCGGTACACCTGCGCCTCGGTCAGCCCCTGCGCGATGCCGGCCTGGAGCTGGCCGCGCGGCAGCGACTGGATGCCCGCGCGCACCTGCTCGGCCACGCGCGACGATCCATAGAAACCCAGGCACAGCACCGCCGGCAGGAACTGGCCCCAGGGCTGCGGCATCTGCTTGATGGCCACGCCCCAGGCGTGCGGCAGCAGCTCGGGCAGCACGAAATACCAGAGGAACATCTGCACCAGCAGCGGGATGTTGCGGAACACCTCGACGTAGGCGGCGCCGGCGAAGTTCAGGGCGCGCGAGCTTGCCGTGCGCATCACGCCCAGGCAGGAGCCCAGCAGCAGCGAGAAGACCCAGGCGATCAGGGACAGCGCCAGCGTCCACCCCACGCCGATCAGCAGCGTTTCCAGGAAGGTATGCACGCCGTCCGGCGACATGTCCAGGAATACGCTCCAGCTCCAGTTGTAATTCATGAATCCGCCTCAAGTTTCGGCGCCGGGCGGCGCCAGACCCCATTGCCGCCGCGCGGCCGTCGCGGCCGCGCGGCGCCTCAGCCGCTTACTCGTAGGCCTTGGGGTCACCCGAATCGGTCGGGTTGGCGAGCGCGCGCTTGAAGGCGTCGCTCATGGGGTACTTGAGGTTGATCTGCTTGGGCGGGATCGGCGAATTGAAGTACTTCTCGTACAGCGCCGCGACCTTGCCGTTCTTGATCATGTCCAGCACGGCGCCGTCCACCACCTTCTTGAAGGCCGGGTCGTCCTTGGGCTGCATGATGCCGTAGGGCGCCAGCTCATAGCCCTTGGTGCCGATCACGAAGGCGGCGGGATCCTTGGACGAGGCCACCGAGCCGTAAGCCAGGCCGTCGTCGTTCATCGTGCCCGCGACGCGGCCGGATTCGACCATCAGGAAGGTCTCGCCGGTGTCCTTGGCCGGGACGATGGTGATGCCCAGGTTGCCCTGCGCGTTCAATTGGGAGGCCAGCTTGAACGTCTGGCCGCCGGCCTGCGCCGCGATCGACTTGCCCTTGAAGGTGGCCAGGTTGTTCGGGTCGACGCCGCCGTCCTTGCGCGCCACCACCACGACCTGGGCCACGAAGGTGGTCGGAGCGAAGGAGACGAACTTGTGCCGGTCTTCCTTATTGGTGGTGTTGCCGCATTCCAGGTCGATGGTGCCGTTGGCCAGCAGCGGGATCCGGGTGGCCGAGGTGGTCGGGTTGTAGCGCACTTCCAGCTTGGGCAGCTTGAGCGCTTCCTTTACATATTGGGCGACCTGCTGGCAGATCTCGACCGTGTAGCCGATCGGCTTCTGGTTGCCATCCAGGTAGGCGAAGGGGACCGAGGTTTCCGGATGGCCCAGCGTGATCACGCCGGTTTCACGGATCTTGTCCAGCCGGCTGGGGCCTTCGGCGTGGGCGGTGGCGGCGGCGGCGGCCGACAGCGCGGCGATGGAGAGCGCGGCAAATGCTTTCATCTTATTCCCTTGGCGCCGGACCACCGGCGCGTGCATATGATTCCGATCAGCGGCACCGCACCCGCCGGCAACCGCCTCGTCCCGCGATGAGCCCCGCGGCTGGCGAAAAGTATCAACTAGCGTTATGGTTTTATCCAGTTCCAATCGGGTATTCCTCTATACGGATTTGATATGGCCATTCCACGAATGGGCTTGCGACACATTGAGGCATTTCGGGCCGTCATGATGACCGGCTCCATGACCGCCGCCGCGCGGCGGGTCCACACCTCGCAGCCGCACGTTAGCCGCTTAATCGCGCAATTGGAAGCGATCACCCAGTTTCCCTTGTTCGACCGCAACGGCAGCCGGCTGACGCCGACCCAGGACGGGTCGCGCTTCTTTCAGGAGGTGGAAAAGACCTTCATCGGACTGGCCGGCCTGGAGTCCGCCGCCGCCAGCATCCGCTCGTTCAGCGCCAGCCGCCTGAGCGTGGCGGCCATGCCGCGCCTGGCCGGCGGGCTGCTGGCCCGCATCGTGGCCGCCTTCAAGACCGAATACCCGGACGTGATGGTGTCGATCCATTCGGGCAGCGCCAGCGCCGTGCACAACTGGATCAGCTCGGGCTTCTGCGACACCGGGCTGGCGATGCTGTCGGGCGAGGCGCCCGGCATCCAGGTCGAGCCGGTCATGACCATGAATTGCGTGGCGGTGCTGCCCAAGGGGCACCGGCTGACCAAGCTGAAAAAGCTCAAGCCGGCCGACTTCGCCGGCGAGCCCTTCATTTCCTTTCCCAGCAGCACGCCGCTGCGCGAACGCATCGACGCGATCTTCAAGGCCGCCAAGGTCGAGCGCCAGACGGTGGCCGAGGCCAGCCTGGGCTCATCGGTCTGCGCGCTGGTGGGGGCCGGATTGGGCGTGGCCCTGATCAACCCGCTGGCCGCGCATGAGGAATACGAGGCCAACGGCGTGGAAGTGCGCCCCTTCAGCCCGGCGGTGACCGTGACCGTGGCGCTGCTCTATCCGCCGTACCACACGCGCACCCGGCTGGTCAGCGTGTTTTCGCGCTACGCGCACCAGATGATGCAAGAGGAAATGGGGGAGCTGAAGGCGCGGCCGGGGCGGTGAGCGGGCCGTGGCCGGCCCGCGCATCGCGCAGGGCCGGTCCGGAATCGGACGCGCGGCGTCAGCCGGCGTCGGACAGCGCCGCCGGGCGGGGCGCCAGCGGATTGTGTTCCAGGTATTCCTGGGCGCGGCCGTCCCGCTTGATCTCGTCCCATTGCTCGCGCGTGAGCTGCTGCATCTGGAAATCCGCCTGCGGGCGGCAGTACCAGCCCGGATTGTGCAGCCGGGCCAGCAGGTCCATGCGGGAACCGTCCAGGTAAAGGCGTTCCCGGTCGGACACCACGTCGTCGCGCGCGTGCATGGCGGCGACCTCGCCGATCACCAGGCTGCGCCCGTCGATGCGCAGCAGCTGGTGCAGCCGGCATTCGAACGACACCGGCGACTGCGCCACCCTGGGCACCGAGACGCGCTCGCCGGGCGCCAGCAGCAGCCCGGCTTCCCGCGCCTCGTCCACGCCGGGCGGAAAGTCCACCGCCGTCACGTTCATGCGCGAGGCCAGCGTCGACGACACCAGGTTGACCGTGAATTCGCCGCGCTCCGCGATGTTGCGCGCCGTGTCCTTCGGCGCGCCGTCGCGCACGCCGATGCCCACGCAGATCAGCGGCGGATCGCCGGACATCAGGTTGAAGAACGAAAAAGGCGCCACATTGGTCGTGCCGCGCGCGTCGCGCGACACGATCCAGGCGATGGGGCGCGGCACGATGGCCGCGGTCAGCAGCTTGTAACGGGCCGGCCCCGGCAGCGTTTCCAGGTCAATGAACATGTCGATCAGCCCTTGCCCTCGGTCGGCGTGGCGCCGGTGGCGGCCTTGGCGTCGGCGAAGGCGCGGTCGCTACGCTTGCAGCGGCAGCGGCCGATCTGGTGCAGCTCGATCAGGTTGCCGACCGGATCGCGCAGGAACAGCTGCATCAGCTCGGGCGCGGCCACGTTGTCCAGCTTCCAGTAGTCCACGCCCAGGCGCCGCAGCTCCTGCTCGGACGCGGCGATGTCGCGCACCGCCAGCGCCACGTGGTTTTCCACCGGGTCGCGGCCCGGTCCCTGGGAATAGGGAGACGGACCATCGCTGCCCAGCAGATGGATCTGACAGTCATTGCCCATGTCCAGGAAATAGCCCGCGATGCCGGGGATCTGCCAGCGGCCCTGGTCCGTATCCAGGCCCAGCACGTCGCCGTAGAATGCGCCCATGGCCTCCACTTTGCCCAGGGGCATGCGCACCGCATGATGGTGCAGTTCCAGCACTTCCAGCGCCATATCTCTCTCCTTTCCTCTTATAGGGCGGGCGCCCACGCGCCTCCAAGGCGGAAATGTTGGGCTCGCATTTGCTTTCGGGGAATGCCTTGCCGGTAAATCGACGATTGCATGACACGAAACAGTCAGCGCCGCGCCGGCGCGGTAAGCTTGCGCGCATGAAACCGCTGGACCTCAACCTGCTCGTCACCCTGGACGTCCTGATCCAGGAAGGCAGCGTCGTCGGCGCCGCGCGCCGGCTCAACCTCAGCACGCCCGCCATGAGCCGCAGCCTGGCTCGCATACGCGAGGCGGTGGGCGACCCGGTGCTGGTGCGCTCCGGGCGCGGGCTGGCGCCCACGCCGCGCGCGCTGGCCCTGCGCGAACAAGTGCGCAACGTGGTCGAACAGGCCCAGGCCGTGCTGGGCGCCTTCGGCCAGGACGTGAACCTGGCCACGCTGGAACGCGTTTTCACCCTGCGCGCCAACGATGTCTTCGTCGGCGGCTTCGGCGGCCGGCTGCGCGAGCACCTGCGCCGCTATGCCCCGCGCACCACGCTGCGCTTCGTCTCGGAAGGCGAGCACGATTCGGGCGCGCTGGACGACGACGCCGACCTGTACATCGGCTCCGTGCAGAAGTTCGGCGCCGACATCAAGGTGCAGACGCTGTTCACCACGCACTTCCACGGCCTGGCCCGGAGCGGGCACGCGATCTTCCACGGCGCCGTCACGCCGCGCCGTTTCGCCGCCTACGAACACATCGGCGTGTCGCGACGCGGCCGCAGCCACGGCCCGATCGACGAAGCGCTGGCCGAGCAGGGCCTGAGCCGCCACGTCGCGCTGATCACGCCCACGTTCTACGCGGCCATCTTCGCGCTGGCCGACTCCGACCTGATCCTGCCCGCCATGCCCGGGCACCTGCTGCCCGGCGTCAAGCGCCTGGGCCTGGACCTGCGCGCCTTCGACGTGCCCATCGACATGCCCGCCGTCACCGTGGTGCAGGCTTGGCCGCCACGCCTGGACAGCGACCCGGCGCACCGCTGGCTGCGGCAGACCATCAAGCAGGTCTGCAGCGACGCCTCGGAAGCGGCGGACGCCGCGCCGTGAAGACGCGCCCGCGAGGCTGACGCCCGTCAGCCTCGGCCGCCTGCGCGGCGCGCTGGCGCCGGCCCCGTCCGACGCGACGACCGGCCGCGACGCGCGGCCATCACCTTCCCCATTCAAACCGCGCCCGCGAGCGCCGCCCGCCGCTGCGCGCACCGGCGCGAAACGCCTTTCCGTCGCGCGCAAACCCCTCTTCCAACTTCGCGCCGCTCCTGTATACTGCCTCAAAAATTGTTCAACAATCCTGGCCGGCCCGGCCGGGCACACAGGAGGCAGGCCATGTCGAATTACCCCGCCGCATATCAGGTGAGCAAAGGCTCCATCCTGAACGTGGACAAGGCGTTCTACCGTTCCCTGATCGCCGATCCGGCGCAGCGCCGGCTGGTCGAATCACACGTGGTGCCGATCCGCAGCGGCTTCGCCTGGAAGGTGCCGGCCGGCCATGTGTTCCGCATCGTCACGCTGGAAGGCCCGCAAGTGGCGGACTTCAATATGTGGAACCTGCACAACCCGCGCGAACGCATGTGGGCCTCGCGCACGCGCCAGCTGCAGCAAGCCCACGTCAGCACCCATGACCGGCTCTGGTCGACGCTGCCCTACCTGCGCCCCATGGCCACCATCACCGAGGACACGCTGGCCAGCTACGGCGTCGACAGTGACGGCGGCCGCGTGCACGACCTGCTGGGCACACGCTGCGACCCCTACGTGAACAAGCTGCTGACGGGCGAGGACTTCCATTTCCATTGCCACTCGAACCTGACGCGCGCCGTGGCGCCGCACGGCCTGACCGAGCTGGACGTGCACGACGTGCTCAACGTGTTCCAGGTCACCGGCCTGAACGACGACGACAAATACTTCATGAAGGCCTGCCCGGCCCAGCCCGGCGACTACCTGGAGATGTTCGCCGAGATCGATCTGCTGTGCGCGCTGTCCACCTGCCCCGGCGGCGACCTGTCGGTGCCGATGTGGGGCCCCGAGGCGCGCGATCCCATCGACGTGTGCCGCCCGCTGGGCGTTGAGGTCTACGCGCTGGATCCGGCGCTGCTGCAAGGCTGGACATCGCCCGGAGTTTCACCGTATAAGGGCGTCCACGGCCTGCATCCCGAAAAGGTCGAGTGGAAATAACGACAGCGGGCGCCGCGCACAGCGGCGCCCGGCCAGAGGAGCCAAGCAACATGCCTGCCGAACGCGGCCAGCGCCCCAGCGGCGACAGCGGGATCTCGATCGCGGAACGCATCAGCCACCAGCTGCGCGACGACATCATGGGCGGCAAGCTGCCGCCGGGCACGCAGCTGGTCGAGGTCGACCTGGCCGCCGCCTATGGCGCGTCACGCAACACCATCCGCGAAGTGCTGCACCAGCTGGGCCGCGAAGGCCTGGCCACCTTCGTGCGCCACAAAGGCGTGATCGTGCGCCGCATGGAACGCAAGGACCTGCGCGAGATCTACGCCGCCCGCCGCGCGCTGGAAATGCAGGCCATCAGCGGCGACCTGCCGTTGCAGCCCGCGCTGCTGGACAAGATGCTGACCACCATCGACGCCGCCGACCGCGCGCTGGCCAAGCGCAACTGGCGCAACGTCGGCACGCTGAGCCTGCAGGTGCACCAGCACATCGTGGCGCAGCTGGGCAGCCGGCTGCTGAACGAATACTTCCTGACGCTCTGTGCGCAGCTGCGCCTGGTGTTCGCGTCCGAAATCGATGAAAGCCTGATCCAGACCGCCGACTGGATCGAGCGCGAGCGGCAGATCCACGGCCTGCTGGTGAAGAATCGCCGCGCCGAGGCCGCCGAGGCCATGGCCGCCTACCTGGACGATTCCGAACGCACCCTGACCGGAGTGCTGACGCGGCTGAAGAACCAGCAGGCGAAGTAGCGCGGGACGGCGATGGGGCGCGTGACGGCCGCGCCAACGTGGCGGTTCTCGCCACGCGTGCCAAGTGTTTGAACTCAGCGATCCAACGACATGACGGCGCCCCGAGGGGCGCCGTTGCCTGTCTTGCTCACGCTTCGGCGTAGCTGCCGTCGGCGCGGTGCGTCTCGGTGCCGCTCAGCGGCGGATTGAACACGCACACCAGCCGCAGGTCGCCCTTGGTGGCGCGCAGCACGTGCTGGTCATTCAGGTTCAACGCGTACAGCGTGCCGGGGCGGATCGGGTGGCGTTCGCCGGTGGCCACGTCCAGCACCTCGCCTTCGCCTTCCATGCAGTAATTGGCCTCGTAGTGGTGCTTGTAGTGCAGGTGCAGCTCGGCGCCTTCGAAGACGCGGGTTTCATGCACCGAGTAGCCGATGCCGTCGCGCTTGACGATCATGCGGCGGCTTTCCCAGCCGGGGCCTCGGGCGTGGCGTTCGGTGTCGGTGAGATCCTGGCTGTGTATGACGATCATGGCGGGTTCCGATAGGGGGTGGCAGGGGGGTATTCTGGTCGGACATGCGCGCACGGCGCGGGGCTTGCGTGCCGGGCCGGTGCCAGGCCGCCGGGCGCCCGCGTCGGGCGGAATCAAGGTCTGTTCAACACGCGCTCCATCGCCACGGCCAGCTCCAGCACGCGGCGGTCATCGCCGCCGCGCCCCGTCAGCATCAGACCGATGGACTGGCGCGCGCGCAGGTCGCCGGGCAGCGACACGCTGGGCAGGTCGAGACGATTGGCGAATTCGGTCAGGCTGAAGGCGCGCGCATTGGCCTGCAGATAGGCGTCGTCCGCTTCCAGGCTGGCGATGGCCGGCGCCAGCATGGGCACGGTGGGCGTCAGCACGCCCGCCGCCTCGCCCAGCGCCTGCTGGTAGCAACAGCGCAATTCGCGCAGTCGCGCCAGCGCGCTGGCGTAGGCGTGCGCCGGCACCTGCGCGCCCAGCAGCATGCGCGGCCCGACGCGCGGATCGTAGTCCTCGCCGCTGCGGGCCAGCCTTGCTCGATGCAGCGTATAGGCCTCGGCGGCGATGATGCCGCCTTCGCGCGCGGCCTGGGCCGCTTGCGTCAGGCAGGGCAGGGGCTGGCGCCGCAGCGTGAAGCCGGCGGCGCGCAGGCGTTCCGTCCAGGCCTCGAAGGCCTGCCGCACGGGCGCGTCCAGGATGTCCAGCAGGTCTTCGGGCAGCACCAGCACCGGATAACCAGCGCCGACAAGCCGCACGTCGTCGCCGACACGGGCGCCAGCCACCTCCGCCACGCCTGACGCGCGCCGGGGCGACGTCGGACACGCCATGTCTTCCTGATCAGATTCATCCACCAGCGCGCGATCCACCCGCAGACAAGCGGCGGCGTCCGGCGCCAGGATGCCCGGCACGTCGAAGCTGGGCGACAGATAGGCCATGCCGGCATCGGGATAGCGTCCACGGCTGGGCTTGAAGCCCGCCACGCCGCAGAACGCCGCCGGGATGCGGGCCGAGCCGCTGGTGTCCGACCCCAGCGCCAGCGTCGCCATGCCCAGCGCCACGGCCACCGCGCCGCCGCTGCTGGAGCCGCCCGCCACGCGCGGCGCATCGGCCATCAGCGGCGTGAGCGGCGTGCCATGCCAGCGGTTCAGACCCAGCGCGCCGTAGGCGAATTCAGTCATGTTGTTCTGCGCCAGCAGCGTCGCGCCGGCATGGCGCAGCGCCTGCACGATGGCCGCGTCGCGCAGGGCCGGCGGCTCGGCGGCCAGCACGCGCGAACCCGCGTGCGTGACCCAGCCCGCCACGTCGAAGCAGGCTTTCACGCCCAGCGTCTCGCCTGCCAGGGGCGGCGGCGCGACGCCGGCGCACAGCAAGGCATCGCGCGCCCGGGCCTCGGCCAGCGCCGCATGATCGCGGCGCGCCAGCAGCGCCAGCCGCGCCGCTTCGGGATGCGCGGCCGCGTTCGACAGGGCGCGCGCGACCGAGGCGGCGTGCAGATCGGTCGGCACGGCCCGCGTGCCTGCACAGGACGCGTCAGCCTGCGACATGGACATGGCTCAGGAAATCCTTGACGCGGGCGTCGTCGCTGGCCAGCACTTCGGCGGGCGGCGCGTCCAGCAGCACGCGGCCGCTTTCCATGAACAGCACGCGGTCCGAGACCTTGAAGGCAAAACTCATTTCGTGCGTGACGATGAGCATGGTCATGCCCTCGCGCGCCAGCGTCTCGACCACCTTCAGCACTTCGGCCACCAGCTCGGGATCGAGCGCCGACGTGGGCTCGTCGAACAGCATGATCGATGGGCGCATCGCCAGCGCGCGGGCGATGGCCACGCGCTGCTGCTGTCCGCCCGATAGCTGGTGCGGATACTTGTGCGCGTGCTCCAGCATGCCGACCTTGTCCAGCAGCGCCAGCGCCTCGCAGCGCAGGTCCACGAATGCGCCGCGCCGGTGGTACTGCGGCGCCAGCATCACGTTCTGCAGCACGGTCTTGTGCGGGAACAGGTTGAAGCTCTGGAACACCATGCCGATATCCAGGATGCGCGCGCCCGGCGTCGAGCCGCGCGCCGAATCCAGGAAGGGCTGGCCATGCAGCAGCACGCGCCCGCCGTCCAGCGACTCCAGGCCGTTCAGGGTGCGGATCAAGGACGTCTTGCCCGAGCCCGACGGGCCGATGATGCTGATGACCTCGCCCGGCTTGACCACCAGGTCGATGCCCTTGAGCACCTCGTGGTCGCCGAAACGCTTGCGCGCGCCCTGGACCTGCAGGGCCTGTTCCGCGCCTTGCGCCGCCGGCGGCTGGGCGAAGTTGGCGCGCAACGCGTCGCGCGTGCGCTGATCCAGCGTCAGCGGCCGAGGCGTGCGGCGCAGGATGTTCAGGTGCGATTCGAGCCAGCCCAGCAGCTTGTCGAAGATGGTGACAATCAGCACGTAATAGAACGCCACCGCCAGCATGGTCTCGAACACCAGGAAGTTCTGCGTGTACAGCCGCTGGCCCACCAGCAGGATCTCGGCCAGCGAGATCACCGACACCAGCGAGGTCAGCTTGGCGATGGTGATGAACTCATTGCTCAGCGCCGGCAATGCGATGCGCAGCGCCTGCGGGATCACGATCATGCGCTGGATCCCCGCATAGCGGATGCCGAGCGCGCGGCCGGCCTCGAGCTGGCCGCGCGGCACGCCCAGGATGCCGCCGCGATGGATCTCGGCGATGAAGGCGGTCTCGCTCAGCACCAGCGCCGTGAGCCCGGCGTAGAACGGATCGGACAGCACCGCGCCGGCCGCCGGGAACACCTGCGGCAGGTTGTAGATGAACACCAGCAGCACCAGCAGCGGCAGGCTGCGGAAGAACCAGATGTACAGTCCCGCCGCCTTGTTCAGTAGCGGATTGCGCGACTGCTTGCCCAGCGCCAGCACGAAGCCCGCGGCCACGCCCACGCACCAGGTGGCGATGCTGAGTTTCACCACCACCCAGCAGGCGTTCCAGAAATCCCGGTCCCACAACAGGCCCAGCGTGTAATCCCAATCGAAATGCATGTCGGCGGCTTCCCTGGCGCTGCGCGCTTACTGCTGCGGGCCGGCCAGCGCGGCCTGCACGTCGGCGTCCGTCGGCGCTTCCAGCCCATAGCGCGACAGCAGGGCGGCGTATTCACCGCTGGCGCGCGCCTCGCCCAGCGCCTTCTTGAGCTGCGCCTGCAGTTCCTGCGCGTCCTTGTTGAGGCCCAGGCCGATCACCACCGGATAGAGCAGCGAAGTCGAGCTGACCTTCACCGCGTTCTGCGTCTGCGACAGCATGCTGTGCGCCACGGCGGCGTCTTCCATCATCACGTCGGCCGCCTGCGAGCGCAGCGCCATCAGCGCCTCCGGCGCCGTCGGGAATTCCAGCACTTTGATCTCGCCCTGGCCCTTGGGCTGGCAGGTCTCGCGCGAGACCTTCTGCAGCTTGGGCGTCCAGGACGCGCCCTTGATCGAGGCCACGCGCTTGCCGCACAACGCCTCGGGCCCCGTGGGCGCGTAGGCGCTGTTGGCCAGCACCAGCAGCGAGGAACCGGTCTTCAGGTAGGGCACGTAGTCGATCAGCTTGGCGCGCTCCGGCGTCACGTACAGCGCCGAGGCCACGGTATCGAAGCGGCGCGCGCGCATGCCCAGGATCAGGTCGGGAAAGCGCGTGTCGACGAACACGGGCTGCAACGACAGCTTGCCGGCCAGCAGGCGCGAGAAATCGGCGTCGAAGCCGGCGGGCTTGCCCGCGTCCAGGTAGGCGTAGGGCGGATAGGTGAGGTCGGAGCCGATGGTCAGGCTGTCGGCCTTGATGGTGGCGGCGGCGTGGGCCCAGGCGGATGCGGCGCAGAGCGCGGCGACGGTGACATAGCGCGCGGCGCGCTTGAACGGACGGAAGGTAACAGGCATGCGTTTCCCCTTGAGGACGTCTCTAGACCCCTGCAAAAGCGTGGTCATGTTGGTTTCGCCGGGTGCCGGTCCGACAAGGATTGTTGAACAATTTTCAGCGATTCTGCGACAGGAAGAGGATTGCGGGATATGAGTGTTTTCCCTAGCGGAAATGCGTTGCGGACACGCGTGCCCGGGCGATTCCGCGCGCGATTGCGTGGAAAACGGTACACCGGAAGCATGCAGAAGAATGCAGCGCGCGCGGCGTGGCCGCGCGGGTTTCATGGCGCGCGGACGGCGATGGAAGTATCAGTCTGATCCGAAGCGCCGCGCCAGCGAGCGCGGCCAGGCCTCGGACAATTGCCGTCCGCGCATGCCTGGCGCGTCACAATGCAGGAAGCCGGCCGCGATGCGCGCGGCCGGCTCAGTCGGCATGCGCTATGCGCGCCGCCACGCCCCCTGCGCGTCGCGCGGCAGCAGATGCTTGCGTATACGCTCGCTGGGGGTCAGTTCGAAGCCCGGCGTTTGCCGGAAGTAGCGAGGCAACTGATAACTCGCCAGGCGAGGACGCGCCCAATCGACCAGTTCGGCCCACTCGACCGGCGTCCCGTCGATGAATTGCACATAGAGCAGGATTTCCTGCTCGCCCACGTCGCCGGCCACGCCCACGGCGGCGCAGGCCTGTATGGCCGGATGATCGATGAATACGCGCTCGACCTCCCAGGCGGACACGTTCTCGCCGCGCACTCGCATGCTGTCGGTGGCGCGGCCGACGAAGAAGTAATCGCCATCGGCGTCCTGCCGCGCCGAATCGCCGGTATGCAGGCGGCCGTCGCGCAGCGCGCGCCGGCTCGCCTCGGGATTGTCCAGATAGCCCGGCAGGAACGCGCCTTCGATATCGCTGGACAGCACGATTTCACCGGCCTCGCCGGGCGCCACCGGCAGGCCGTCCTGGCCCTGCAGCTCGACGCGCAGCCAGGGCAGCGGACGGCCGATGGAGCCGGGCTTGCCCGATGCGTTCAAGGTCGCGAAGCTGGAGCATTCCGTCATGCCGTAGCACTCGCGTATCTCGCAGCCCAGGCGCTGGCGGATCGCATCCCATGAGCGGGCGGCCACGCCCGCGCCCCAGGCGGTCTGGATGTGGCTTTGCGGCGGTTGCGGCGCCTGCGCCAGGATGTCGAGTATGCCGCCCAGGTAATGCAGATGCGTCGCCCCGGCGCCGCGCCATTGCTCCCAGAAGCGCGATGCCGAGAAGCGCTCGACCACGTGCAGCTGCACCGGTTCCAGGAACGGCACCATCAGCATCTGCGCCCCGCCGATATGGCACAAGGGCTCCCAGACGAACAGCCGGTCGCCGGCCTTCGCGTTCGCCACGCGCAGCGTCGCCTCGCTGGCGATGCGCATCATCCGGTGCGTGAACAGCACGCCCTTGGGCGCGCCGGTGGTGCCCGAGGTGTAGATGATGCACAGCGTGTCCGCGTGGCGGATCCGCGCGGGCGGCAACGCGACCGGCGCGACATCGGCGCGCGCGGCAACGGCATCGAGATCCATGCCCGACGCCAGCGGCACGCCGTCCTGGCGCGCCTGTTCAATCGCCTCGGCGTATTCGTCCTCGGCCACCAGCAGGCGAGGACGCGCATGCCGCAGCAGGTATTGCAAGCCGGCGGCGCGCAAGCGCGTGTTGACGGGAACCCAGACCAGGCCCGACAGGATCAGGGCATAGATCAGGGCGATATGGCCCGCCGAGTTCGACAGCATGACGGCGACGCGATCCCCCTGGCGCAAGCCCCTGCTCGCCAGCCACGCCCGCAGGCGGTCGATGCGCTCGCGCAGCTCGCCGCAGGTGACGGCCTGCCCTTCAAACACAAAGACCACGCGCCCGGGCGCCTGGCGCAGGCCTTGTTCGAGCAGGGGCGCCACATCGATGGAGTCGCCTTCCAGGCGGGGCGGGAAATGCGTATGCAGCGGATTCATGAATGGTCGTTGCGGGATTTCAGGTATGAGGAAACGGCGATCACCAGGGCCACGACCACCACCAGCGCGGTGGAAACGGCGGCCAGCGTCGGCGTGACGGCGAGCTGGATGTCGTCCCACATCTGTTTGGGCAGCGTGGTGTTCAGGCCGCCGCTGACGAAGATCGCCACGGTCAGGTCGTCGAATGACACGACAAAGGCAAACAGGAAGGCCGAGATCAGGCTGGGCGCCAGCATGGGCAGCATCACGGTGCGCAACCTGGCCCAGGGCGAGGCGCCAAGAATCTGCGCGGCGTCGACCAGCCGCCAGTCGAAGCGCTTGAATCCCGCCGACAGCGTCACCACGACGTAGGGCAGGGCCAGGACGGTATGGCCGATCACCAGGCCCGCGTCGGTGCCCGTCAGCCCCAGCCGCGCGAACAGGTACAGCAGGCCGATCGCCACCACGATGCGCGGCACGATCAGCGGCGCGATGAACAGGGCGAACAAGGGCTTGGCCCAGCGCGACGACAGGCGCGTCAGGGCATAGGTCGCGCCGAAACCCAGCGCCAGGGCCAGCGCCGCCGTGCTGAATCCGACGGTGAAGGACCGCATGAACGCGGCGCGCCAGACCGGCGAGGACAGGAACGTCTCGAACCATTGCAGGCTGAAGCCTTGCGGCGGCAGGGAGACGAAGCTGCTGCGGGTGAAGGCGATGGGGATGACGATGACCACCGGCAGGACCAGCACCGCGACCACGCCCAGCGTGTACAGCCTCAGCGGCCGCGCCGCGCGCATCCGCGAGGCCGTCCGCGCCAGCGGATCGGCCAGCCGGCCCAGCGCGATCAGCAGGCCCATCATGCGTCCCGACGCGCCGCGCCGGCGCGGCGCCTCGCCGGCCAGCGAACTCAGTCCCGCCAGGCGGTCGTACACATAGAACACCACGATGGAACACAGCAGCAGCAGGGCCGACAGGGCGCCCGCCAGCCGCAGGTCGAACAGCTCCAGCACGGACGCAATGACCAGCTGCGCCACCATCGTCTCGCGCGGCGATCCCAGCAGCGCGGGCACGATGAAAAAGCCCAGTGTCGTGATGAACACCAACAGCCCGGCCGCCGCGATGCCGGGCGCCGACAAGGGCAGGAAGACCGTGAAGAAGCGCGTGGCAGGCCCCGCGCCCAACGTTTCGGCGGCCTGTCCCAGCGACTGTTGAATGCCCTGCATGATCGGCAGCATCGTCATCACCGCCAAGGGCAGCAAGGCATGCACCATGCCGATCAGCACGCCCGCCAGCGACGGCACGATGCTGGCATCGCCGCCCAGCAGACCGAGCGCGCGCGCCAGCGCCGTCAAGGCCCCGCTCTGCGAGAGCAGCAGCATCCAGGCGTAGGTCTTGACCAGATAGCTGGTCCAGAACGGCAGCATGATCCACAGCAGCCAGCGGTCGCGCGCCCGGCCGCCAAGCTGGGCCAGCAGATAGGCCACGGGATAGCCGGCGACGACGCAGATCAGCGCCGTCAGTCCCGAAATCCAGAACGTGGACCACAGGACCTTGGCGTAGACCGGCGATGCGGCGATGCGGTTCAGCTGCGCGGCCGTCAGCGCGCCATCGGCGGACACGAAGCCCCCGCGCAGGATCTCCGCCACGGGGACGAGAAAGAATATCGCCAGGAACAGCACGGCGGGCAGGGCCGGCAGCCAGGCGCGCGCCCGCGCGTATCCCGCTGACGGCAGCAGGCGGCTGGGCGCGGGGCGGTCTGTCTTCATGGCGGACCTCATTGCTGCAGCAGCGTCGCGCGCGCCATGTCCCAGTGCACGCCCACCGCCTCGCCCACGCGCGGCGCCACGTTGCGGCCGCAACGCACGCTGACGCGCCGGTCCGCGTCCACCGCGACGATGGCGCGGACCTCGGCGCACAGGAACACCACTTCCGCGACGCTGCCATCGAGCAGGCCCTGGCCTTGCGGCCGCAGCTCGGCCGCCTCGGGCCGCACCAGCAGCCAGGCCCTGCCGTCCCGCATGACGCCCGGCGGCTGCGCCGCGCCTTCCAGCGCGAGCGAGCGGCCGGCGGCATGGAACCGGCGCGCGCCGCCATCCCCGGTTTCGACATGGCCGTCGAGCAGGTTGGAATGGCCGATGAAGCCGGCGGCGAAGCAGGTCGCGGGCCGGTCGTAGAGATCGGATGGCGTGCCGATCTGTTCGATGCGGGCCTGGTTCATCAGGCAGATGCGGTCGGACATGGCCAGGGCTTCGTCCTGGTCGTGCGTGACGTAGATGAAAGTGGCCTGCAATTCCGCATGCAGGTGGCGGATTTCAAGCTGCATGTGCTCGCGCAGCTTCTTGTCCAGCGCGCCCAGCGGCTCGTCCAGCAGGATCACCGACGGGCGATAGACGAAGCAGCGCGCCAGCGCGATGCGCTGCTGCTGCCCGCCGGACAGCTCGCGCGGGTAGCGGTGCGCGTACTCGTCCATCTTGACCATCGCCAGCGCCGCGGCCACGGCGCGCTTGAGCTCGTCGGCCGGCGCCCGCCGCATGCGCAGGCCATAGGCCACGTTTTCCCAGACGGTCATGTGCGGGAACAGCGCATAGTTCTGGAACACCATGCCGATGCCGCGCTTGCCTGGCGGCATCTGCGTGGCGTCGACGCCGTCGAGCAACAGCGTGCCGCTGCTGGGCAGCGTCAGGCCGGAGATCATCTGCAGCAACGTGGTCTTGCCCGACCCCGACGGGCCGAGCAGCGTCAGGAATTCGCCGGCGCGAACCTGCAGATCGGTGGGGGCAAGCGCCACGCTCTCGCCGTAGCGCTTGCCCAGGCCGATGGTTTCCAGTTTGTAGCGCATGGAACCCTCAGCCCACGATCCAGGCGTTGAAGCGCTCGGTGACGGCCTGGCGATTCGCGGCCCACCACGCCGGATCCGGCAGGCCCATCGCCTGCAGGTTCTGCGGCGCGCTGGGCAGGATGGCCGCGCGCTTGGGATCGATCAGCTCGAAGGCCTTGGTATTGGTCGGCCCGTAGGCCAGCGTGTCCGTGAACGCGGCCTGGCGCGCGCCGTCGGCGCAGAAGCGCACGAACTGGCGCGCCATGTCCGCGCGCGGCGTGCCCTTCGGAATGCCCCAGCCCTCGATGGAGTAGATGCCCTGGTTCCAGACAATCTTCACCGGCGCGCCATTGTCGATGGCGGCCTGCGACCGGCCGTTCCAGGTGGCGATCATGTCGACGTCGCCGTTCTGGATGGCCTGCATCGCCTGCGCGCCGGACGTCCACCAGAGATTGATGTGCTTCTTGATGCGGTCCAGGCTGCGGAAGGCCCGGTCCACGTCCAGCGGATACAGCTGCGCCATCGGCACGCCGTCCGCCAGCAGCGCCTGTTCCAGCGTTTCGATCGGGCTGCGGCGCAGCGAGCGGCGCCCGGGAAACTTGGCGACATCCCAGAAATCCGCCCACGAGGCCGGACCTTGCGCGGCGAACTTGTCGGAACGATAGGCCAGCGCCGCGGCGTAGATGTCGACGCCCAGCCAGTTGGCGGTAACGGCCTGCGGAATCAGGCCCGGCACGTCGGCGGCCGTGAAGCCGATCGGCTCCAGCAGGCCCTTGGACTCCAGGTACGGGATGTCGGCCGACAGGGTCAGCGTGGTGACGTCCCAGATGTAGTTGCGGGTCTCGACCAGGGCCGTCAGCTGCGCCACGGGCTGCGCTTCGCGCGCCACGTTGACCACCTTGATGCCGGTGGCCTGCTCGAACGGGTCGTAGAACGCCTTGCGATAGGCCGCGGTATAGGGGCCGCCCGGATCCGCGACCACGATCTGGCGGGCCTGTGCGTAGGCGGGCAATCCTATGCAGGCGCCTAGGCCTGCTGCGCCTGCGGTCTTGAGGAAACGGCGGCGGCTGGGGTGGGCGGGTTGCTTCAAGATGCGCTCTCCTGAACGGGTGGGCGGCAGATCACGGGCGGACTTGGCCTGGAGCCAAAAACCACTTTAATTATCGATATACGATAGTTAAATGGCTAAATAAAATATACGCTCACGAACTTTCATCGCACAAGGGGGATCTAGGGAAAGCACTGATCCCCTTGCTTGAAGGTGCCCACAAGCCAGGCTGGAGTTCAATTTTCAACAATTTCCCCTCACCCGAGCGCGAGCTTTCCACCTAAGCGCCAGCGCTTGCAAATCCAGACACAAGAATTCCCTTGCCATCATTTTTCTCATCTCATATATTGGATTTTGCTTATCAACTATTTTATAGAGATAAAATCATGGCATCCGCAACGAAATTCATCGAAGTCGAGCGCCACGAAGGTGGCGTGGGCCTGATCCGGCTGAACCGCCCGCATAAGCTGAACGCCTGGCACGGCGCCATGCGCGACGAGATCATCGCCACCCTGCAAGCGTTCGACGCCGACGCCGGCATCCGGGCGATGGTCATGACCGGCGCGGGCGAGCGCGCCTTCTCGGCCGGCCAGGACCTGGAGGAAGCGCACGGCTTCGACGTGGCCTCCAGCGCGACCTGGATCCGTTCCTGGGAACACTTCTATTCGGTGCTGCGCGGCCTGACCAAGCCGCTGGTGATGGCCCTGAACGGCACGGCGGCGGGCTCGGCGTTCCAGGTCGCGCTGCTGGGCGACGTGCGGGTCGGCCATCCCGGCGTGCGCATGGGCCAGCCGGAAATCAATGCCGGCATCGCCAGCGTGACGGGGCCATGGATCATGAACCTGATGCTGGGCATGTCCCGCACCATCGAACTGACGCTGACCGGCCGGCTCATGGACGCAGAGGAAGCCTGCCGCCTGGGCCTGATCCATCACCTGGTGGACGCCGCCCAGGTGCTGCCGCGCGCGCTGGAGGTCGCCCGCGAACTCGCCGCCAAGCCGCCGGTGGCGCTGCGCCTGAACAAGCAGCGCTTCCGCGAGATGTCCCAGGCCTCGTTCGAGGACACCATGGAAGCGGCGATCCGGCTGCACAAGGAATCCTATGCCAGCGGCGAACCGGCACGCATGATGGAAGCCTTCTTCCAGGCCCGGGGCCACGCCGCGCCGGGTCGCGACGCGACAAACTGAGCGCCGGCGGCGCGTGCCGCATGCGCGAAAGCCCGTGGAATCGCCGTATTACACTCACGGCTTATCGCCATGCAGTAGCAACAGCCATACAAACGCCATGAACCCTATCACCCCGACGAAGAAAGCGCGCGGCAGGCCGGCAGCCGATCCGGACGGCAAGGCAGGGCGGGGCAAGGCGGGCAAGGAACACGCCGCCAACGAGGAATCCACGCTGTTCGTGAACTCGGTGGAAAAGGCCATGCGCGTGCTGGGCGTGTTCAACGCCAAGCGGCGCGAACTGTCGATGACGCAGATCGCCAGCCTCGCGGACCTGGACATGAGCGCCGCCCAGCGCTTCACGCACACGCTCGGCCAGTTGGGCCTGCTGCGCCGCGATCCCGCCACCAAGCTGTACGAGCTGTCGCCGCGCATGCTGGATTTCGCCTACCAGTTCATCGGCGCCAACGAACTCGTGGGGCTGGCCACGCCGTTCCTGCAGCAGCTGGCGGCCGAGACCGAGGAAACCGTCAACCTGACCCTGCTGGACGACACCGAGATCGTGTTCGTGCAGCGCTTCGTCAGCCGCCACGTGCTGACGCCCGAGGTCATCGTCGGCACGCGGCTGCCGGCCTACTGCACCTCGTCCGGCCTGGCCATCCTGAGCGCCTTGCCCGAGGACGAAGCCCGCGCGGTGCTGTCGCGGTCCAACCGGATTACGTACACCCAGTACACCCAGACCGATCCGGACCAGATCATGGAACGGCTGGCGCGCTTTCGCCAGCAGGGCTACGCGCACACCGAGGACGAGATGTACCTGGGCGACATCGCCACCGCCGTCGCCGTGCTGGGCGCCGATGGCCGCCCGCGCGGCGCCATCAACGTCGCGGTGTCGCGCGCGCGCTGGCACGCCCCCGAGGACGAACGGCGCATTTCCGCGCTGCTCATGGCGGCGGGACGCGCGATCTCCAGCCGGGGATAGATCCCGTGGCGCGCCTGCGCGCGCGGGCCGGCCCGCGCTAGCGCGCCAGCCCCCATTCCCGGTAGCGGCGCGCCAGCGCGCGCGCCGACGGACACAGCACTTTCGGCAATTCACAGCGCGCGTATAGCTGCGCATAGCGCTTGCGGTTGGGCGGCGTCGCCACCGCGATGTGACGGATCATCGACCACTTCACGCTGTCGCGACCGCCGTCGAGCGCGCCGCGCCGATCCCGTTCGAACCAGGTCCGGCGCGCGTAGCGCCACAGGCTCAAGGGCGTGGACAGGTCCAGCAGGATCAGACCCGTCGCACGCGCCAGGCGTTGCGGCAGACAAGAGGAATAGTTGCCGTCCATCACCCAGCGCTCGCCGGCGATGGCGGCGTCGTGCAGCGCCAGGAATTCCTCGGCGGGACGCGGCTGCCAGTCGGTATGCGGCAGATGGTAGAGACGGTCGAGGTGGATAGGCTGCAGGCCCTGTTTCGCCGCGATGGCATTGGCCAGCGTGGATTTGCCGCTGTTGGAGGGGCCGAGGATGCAGATGCGCGGGCCTAGCGTGTCGAGGTTCATGGGCATGGCATGCGTCTATCGAACGGCTGCCCATTGTAAGAACCCTGCGCTGGCAGTTTCCTGAGCACGCGGCATGAGCGGAGCGCACCATGCCGATGCGCTCCGGCACCCCTCATCGTTCCGCGCCGGCGCCCCCATGCTCCTTCAAATCCAGCCACGCCACCAGCAGAAAGCCGCCCGCGAGCCCTAGATGCTCGAAGAAGGAATTGGCCGCCATGAAACGCTCCTGCCCGATGGGCAATTCCCAGAAGCGCAGCGCCATGCCGGTCGCCGCGAGCGTGAAGAAGGCCAGTGCCACCGCGCCCAGCCAGCGCAGCCGGCCCGTCAGGATCATGACGGACGCAATCAGCTCCAGCGCGATCACCAGCACGGCGTACACCGGCGCCGGCGACAGGCCGAAATGCGCCATCTCGCGCAAGGCGCCGGGAAAATCCGCCAGCTTCGCCAGGCCGCCCTGCAGATAGGCGGCGCACAGCCCCAGATAGGCCAGGAAGCGGATCGCGGGCGAACCGAACAGCGGCCGCGCCGCGCCCGCAAGCCGCCGTTCCCATGCAAGCAAGGTGTTCATGTCGGCGCCCCTCACACGGCCCAGCACGAGCAGCCCAGCGCGCCGAAGAAGCCCGACAGATCCGAGCTGGGCGCCTGCGCCCCCCAGGCGCGCGCATGCTCATGTCCATGCACGCCGCAGGCGCTGGCGCAGCCGCAGGCCGCCATATTGCGGTAGCCCAGCGAATTGCGGCCGGCGCCATCCGGGTCGCCCCAGGCGGCGTAGCCGCCGAACAGGCGCGTGGGCGACCAGTCCGGCATGGCGGGCGGCAGCGGGTTGTCGTCCAGCGGACCGAACTCGCCGGCGCCGTAGACCACGCGGCCGCCGACCACGGTCAGGTCCGAGGTCAGGAACGAGATCTCGTCCTCGGCGCAGCTGAAATAGTCCTTGTCCGGCACGATGAAATCGGCCAGCTGGCCCGGCTCGATACGGCCGCGCTTGCCTTCCTCGTTGGAGAACCAGGCCACGTTCTCGGTCCACATGCGCAGCGCGGTCTCGCGGTCCAGGCAGTTGCGCGCGGGATAGAGGCGCGTGCCGCCCACGGTCTTGCCGGTGACCATCCAGGACAGGGACACCCAGGGGTTGTAGGACGCGACGCGGGTGGCGTCGGTGCCGGCCGACACCTTCACGCCGCGCGCCAGCATCTTGGCGACGGGCGGCGTGGCCTCGGCCGCCGCCGCGCCGTAGCGCTCGATGAAGTATTCGCCCTGGTAGGCCATGCGGTGCTGCACGGCGATGCCGCCGCCCAGCGCGGCGATGCGATCGATGGATTTGTCGGAGATGGTCTCGGCGTGGTCGAAGAACCAGTTCAGGCCGGTCAGCGGCGTGTCGCGATGGACTTTCTCGAAGACGTCCAGCGCGCGCGTGATGGTCTCGTCATAGGTGGCATGCAGGCGCCAGGGCCAGCGGTTCTGCGCCAGCACGCGCACCACTTCCTCCAGCTCGCCTTCCATTTCCGGCGGCATGTCCGGCCGCTCGACGCGGAAGTCCTCGAAGTCGGCGGCCGAGAACACCAGCATCTCGCCGGCGCCGTTGTGGCGGAAGTAGTCGGTGCCCTGCTTGTACTTCACGCTGGCGGTCCAGTTGAGGAAGTCTTCCTTCTCCTGCTTGGGCTTCTGCGTGAACAGGTTGTAGGCCAGGCGCACGGTCATCTGGTTGTCGTCGGCCAGCCGCTGGATCACGGCGTAGTCGTCGGGATAGTTCTGGAAGCCGCCGCCGGCGTCGATCACGCCGGTCACGCCCAGCCGGTTCAATTCGCGCATGAAATGGCGCGTGGAATTGAGCTGATAGTCGAAGGGCAGCTTCGGGCCTTTTGCCAGCGTGGCGTACAGGATGGTGGCGTTGGGCTTGGCCAGCAGCAGCCCGGTGGGGTTGCCCTGCGCGTCGCGCAGGATCTCGCCGCCCGGCGGATTGGGCGTGGTCTTGTTGTAGCCCACCGCGCGCAGCGCCGCGCCGTTGAGCAAGGCGCGGTCGTACAGGTGCAGGATGAACACCGGCGTGTCGGGCGCGACGGCGTTGAGTTCCTCGATGGTGGGCAGGCGTTTCTCGGCGAACTGGTGCTCGGTGAAGCCGCCCACCACGCGCACCCACTGCGGCGCGGGCGTGATGGCGACCTGGCGCTTGAGCATGGCCATGGCGTCGGCCAGCGAGCGCACGCCGTCCCAGCGCAGCTCCATGTTGTAGTTCAGGCCGCCGCGCACCACGTGCGTGTGGTTGTCGTACAGGCCGGGCAGGACGGCGCGGCGCTTCAGGTCGACGCGCCGCGTGCCGGCGCCGGCCAGCGCCAGCACCTCGGCATCGTCGCCGACCGCGACGAAACGGCCGTCCTTGACGGCGACGGCGCTGGCCTGCGGCCGGGAACGGTCCAGCGTGGTGATGCGACCGTTGTGGAAGATGACGTCCGGCGTGGCGGTGGTCATGGCGGTTTCTCCTTGGAATCGGGCAGGGGCGCGCAGGCTCAGCCCTGGTCGGTGTTCTTGTCCTGGCGTTGGGGCTGGGCCTGCCGGCCAGGCAGTTGCCCGAACAGATGGCTCACGGTCTTTTCCTTGTCGCAGGCGGCGGCGAAGGCCGAGCCGTTGAGCATCTGCTTGCCCACCGGAATCAGCTGTTCGCCCACCAGGATGCCCAGCAGGCCGATCAGCGCCACCAGCGGCGGCGCGGGCGAGCGGACCTGCAACAGGCTGTAGACCACGCCGACCAGCAGCCCGGCGCCCAGGGATAGCAGATAGATCTTCATTTGGAATGTCGTCCATTCAATTGTGGTTCATGCCAGCGTGTCCGCCAGCAGGGCTTCAACATCATCCAGCGCCGTGATGCGCAGCGTGGTTTCGTCGCGGATGGCGGCGCCGTCGCCGTCTTCGAGCGGCACGTCGTTGACGGTCAGCCGGCCCTTGGACGCGACCAGATAACCGCGCCGCGAACCGCTGGCGAACCGATAGGTGGCCGCCTCGCCCGCCTTGAGCGCGACGGCCAGCAGCCTGGCGTCGCTGCGGATCGGCAGCGCGTCCTCGTCGCCGGCGATGCCGCTGGCCAGCGTCAGGAAATGGCCGTGGCAGGCGTCGCGGGCAAAGGTCTTCCTGCCCCAGCTGGGCGGCGCGCCGCGCCGGTCCGGCTCGATCCAGATCTGGAACGCGCGGGCCGGACCGCCTTCCATGTTGAACTCGGCATGGGTCAGGCCGCTGCCCGCGCTCATGACCTGCACGTCGCCGGCCCGCGTGTGGCCGCGGTTGCCCAGGTCGTCCTCATGCGTGAGCGCGCCCAGGCGCACGCAGGTGATGATCTCCACATCCGTATGCAGCAGCGGCGGAAAGCCCGAGCCCGGCGCGAGGGTCTCGTCGTTCCAGGCGCGCAGCGCGCCCCAGCGCATGCGCGCGGGGTCCTGGTAGCCGGCGAACGAGAAATGATGCTTCACGTCGAACCAGCCGCGATGGGCATGGCCCAGGCTGGCGAGGGGACGGCGTTCGATCATGAGAGGGCCTCTGGATGTCGGAAGAGTGCGGATTCGATGCGCCAAGCCGGTAGCTGCTGCCTATGCCTTGCCGCCGGTTCAGCGCCGTGGCGTCAGTGCTTCAAGGCCAGGAAGTGATGCACCTCGGGCTTGTCCGGCCCGACATGAAAGCGCAGCGCTTCGGCCTGCAGGTCGGCGTCGGCATGGGATACGCGATGGTGCTGGCGCAGGTGCTCGGCCCAGGATTCCACGAAGAACCATTCGACCACCCGCTCCGCGTCGCCGGTATGCTCGACCACGCCCCAGGCATAGGCGCCGTCGCGCAGGCGCTCCTGCGACAGGCGCTTCATGGCGGCCAGGAAGGCGGGACGGTCGGCCTGGCGGATGCGGTATTCCACCTGCACCAGCACCGGGCCGCGATCGTGCGCCACCGGCTCGGCGACGAGCGGCTCGGGCCAATGGTTCGACGCCTGCAAGTCGGCCTCGCCCACCGGCAGGCGGACGCGGTGGAACAGCAGCGCGACCAGGACCAGGCCGGCGGCGCTGGCCGCCAGCGCGTAGGGCACGCCGATTTCGCGCGCCACCAGGCCCCAGCCCAGGCTGCCGGCCGCCATGGCGCCGTTGAACACGGTCAGGTACACCGCCAGCCCGCGGCCGCGCACCCAGTTGGGCAGGATGGCCTGGGCCACGCTGTTGAACGTCGTCAGCGCCGTGATCCAGCCCATGCCCAGCACCACCAGCAGCAGCACGGCCAGCCACTTCGGCGGCGCGAACACCAGCGCCGCCATCACGGCCGCGCTGGCCACGGACGCCAGCAGCACCAGGCCGTCCGCATCCAGCTTGCCCAGGCGCGGCAGCAGCAGCGCGCCCAGGATCGCCCCCGCGCCCACGGCGCCCAGCAGCACGCCGTAAAAGCCCGAGGAGCCGCCCAGCATCTGGCGCGCCACCAGCGGCAGCAAGGCCCACACGGCGCTGGCGAACAGGAAGAACACGGCGGCGCGCAGCAGCACGCGGTGCAGCTCCTTGCTGGCCCGCGTATAGCGCAGGCCGGCGCGGAACGCGCCCAGGAAGTTCTCCGACAGCGTGCTGTCGGCGGCGGCGGGGCGCTTCCACCACAACAAGGCGGCGATCACGAACACATAGCTGAGCACGTCCATGCCATAGGTCACGGCCGCGCCGAAGCTGGCCAGGATCAGGCCGCCGGCGGCCGGGCCGATGGCGCGCGCGATATTGATGCCCAGTGAATTGAGCGCGACCGCGCCCTTGAGCTCCGTGCGCGGCACCAATTCGGGCACGATCGATTGCCAGGTCGGCCCCATCAGCGCCGCGCCGATGCCGCCGACGAAGGTCAGCGCGATCAGGTAGTCGACCGTCAGCGCGCCGGTGTACGACAGGAGCAGCAGCGTGCCGCTGACCGAGGCCAGCAGCAGCTGCACGAAGATCAGGAAACGGCGGCGGTCCAGGATGTCGGACAGCACGCCGGCCGGTATGGCGAGCAGGAAGATGGGCAGGGTGGCGGCGGTCTGGATCAGCGCCACGGCGGTGGGGCTGGCCGACAGGTCGGTCACCAGCCAGGAGCTGGCCACGTCGCGCATGAAGCTGCCGACGTTGCCCAGCACCGTGGCCGCCCACAGCACGGCGAACACGGGCTGGCGCAGCGGCGCGAAGCTGCCTGCCGGATTAGGGGTGTTGCCGTTCGGCATGGAATGCTCCTGGGTCGCCAGGGGCGTTCATCGCGCCGCCTGCCGTGTTCCGAAAGTACCGAGCCGGGCCGGCCGTGGCAGCGCCACCGCCGGCCCGGCAGGCGGGCTTACTTGGCCGGGTTGGGGCCGATGCGTTCGCCGTGCTTCACGCGCTCGGCCAGCTTGTGCACATGGGTGACGGCGTAGTCGATGCCCATGCCGTAGGCGCCGGAGTGTTCCTTGGCGATGCCGGTCACGGCGTCGTAGGTTTCCTGGCGGGCCCAGTCGCGCTGCCATTCCAGCATCACCTGCTGCCAGGTCACCGGCACCACGCCGGCCTGGATCATGCGGTCCATGGCGTACTTGTGCGCGTCTGCCGAGGTGCCGCCCGAGGCGTCGGCCACCATGTAGATCTCGTAGTCGCCTTCCAGCATGGCGCACAGCGCGAAGGTGGTGTTGCAGACCTCGGTCCACAGGCCGGCCACCACGATCTTCTTGCGGCCGTTGGCGGCCAGCGCGTCGCGCACGTTCTGGTCGTCCCACGAGTTCATCGAAGTGCGTTCCAGGATCTTGTTGTCGGGGAACACGGCCAGCAGTTCGGGGAAGGTGTTGCCCGAGAAACCGTCGGTTTCCACGGTGGTGATGGTGGTCGGGATGTTGAAGGTGCGGGCGGCCTTGGCCAGGCCCACCACATTGTTCTTCAGCGTCTGGCGGTCGATCGACTGCACGCCGAAAGCCATCTGCGGCTGCTGGTCGATGAAGATGATCTGGCTGTTCTGCGGCGTCAGGACTTCGAGGTATTTGTTGGCGGACATGGCGGGTCTCTCTTTCAGGAAATCGTTCAGGGAATGCAGCGGCATGAATTCGGGGCAACGCGCGGACCGCCTGGGCCCACGCCGTCAGATCGTGTCGGAAGCGCCGCTTGAAGCTCTCGTGCACGTCGTCTGTCGGTAGAGGCATATTAGGGATCGGCCCGGCGCCTGAGAATCCGCGCCGTGGAATTCCATCCTTTCCATTTCTTGCATGCTCCCTATGACAGGGACGTTTTCCTGGCCCGCCACGGGCCGATGTTTTCTTGTTCGTCACATAGGCAGCCGCTATCATCGACGCGACTGTTATTGCGAGAATCAGACATGAACAAGCTGCCGGATCTGGAAGGCTGGGCGATCTTCGCCAAGGTCGCCGACACCGGCTCGTTCGCCAAGGCGGCGACCGAGCTGGCCCTGTCCCAGGCCACGGTGTCCAAGGCCATCACGCGCCTGGAAACCAAGATGAAGACCATGCTGTTCCACCGCACCTCGCGCAGCATGTCGCTGACCGAGTCCGGCTACGCGGCGTTGGAACGCGCCGCGCGCATCCTGGAAGAGGGCGAGGCCGTCGAGGCCGAGGTGACCGAGAAATCCACCAGCCTGCGCGGCAAGATCCGCCTGTCCGCGCCCATGTCCTTCGGCGTCACGCACCTGGCGCCGATGCTGCCGCCCTTCATGCAGGCGCATCCCGACGTGGGCCTGGAGATCGAGTTCAGCGACAAGCAGGCCGACCTGGTGTCCGAACGCTTCGACCTGGCGCTGCGCATCTCGAATCTGGTCGACTCCACGCTGCTGGCCCGGCGCCTGTGCTCGGTGCGCATCCTGCTGGTGGGCTCGCCCGCGTACTTCAAGCGCGCGGGCCGGCCCAAGCATCCGCGCGACCTGGCGCAGCACACGGCCCTGCAATACATGTACGCGCGCAACGGCTCGAACTGGCGCTTCCGCCACGAGACCCACGGCGAGTTCTCGCAGGCCCTGCCGGTGCATCTGAACGTGAACAACGCCGAGGCCCTGGCGCCGGCCCTGCGCGCCGGCAGCGGGCTGGCGCTGCAGCCGGAGTTCCTGGCCTGGGAAGACCTGCAATCGGGCGCGCTGGAGACGGCCATGGATGACTGGCAGGTCGATCCGATCGCGCTGCATATCGTCACGCCGCCGGGGAGGCGGCGTCCGGCGCGGGTGCAGGCGCTGATCGAGTATCTGTCGGAGCGGTTGACGGCGCAGCCTTGGGCGAGTGACGTGCAGGGGTAGGGTGGGGCGCGACCCGTTGCGGGGCGCCGCGCGCCGCGCGCGCGGCCTGGCGCGTCCTGCACACCGATCAATGCCGGACTCAAGCGATCAGCTTGCGCGTACCAACAGTGCTCAGCACATCGATGTGCCGGAATGCAGAGGCGATTTTCTCGATGTCCTGCGCCTGCACGCCGTACCCTTCGAAGACCACCCGCCATTCGCGGACAATCGCCCAGACCTGCGCAATCAATTGCCCCGCGCGTGTCGGAGTAATGGAGAATCGGGCCGCGCCAGCCAAGGCATTGTCCATCGTCGCGCTTCGCCCTTCAGGCCCGACGCCCAGGTGCAGGTAGCGATCGGCCGCCATGGCCGGCCTAGGCAGCACGTCGTACAGGGGACTCAGGCGCCATCCCGGCAGGGCAGGATCCCAGATGAACCCGTGGTTGCGCAGGTGATCGTCATCGTTGTTCACCAGAACGTTGAACACCATGCGCTTGTACAGCTCTTCGCTGTCCTGGCGGATCACCGACGGATGGCAGTACTTGCGCACCGCTTCCGCCAGATCCGCGTATGCCTTGGCATTCGACTCCAACTCATCGCACCCGACCATCGTCAGGCCACTGACGAAGGCCATCCGACGCTCGGTGCGACCGTTCGCTGGCGCAAGCGTGAGATCGGTCCCCATGCCCGCCGCGACACCTTTGTCGAGCCAGTATCGGTCGAATCGACGGATCATCATGACGCGTCGCGTGTTCAGCATGACCGTCTCGACCGCGGGCACATTCAAACCCGCCGCACTGGCCAATCGCAATGTCGCCGCCTCGATGACGGGAATGTCGAATGCGTCTTTCCGAGTGGGGAATTTGGCCAGCGTCAGATATCCAGCGCCATCGCGGACCGTGGCTTTGGGGCGCGCGCCTCCAAGCGCCGACCCCTGGATGAAAATCTGCTCGAGATGGGACGGTACGGGCAGCCCCTCGTCGATGCGCTCGGCGGCAGCCAGGAGGCGCTCCAGGTCATGCACGCGGCCGGCCGCCCCCTCCAGGGGTTCCGAATCCCTGCTCGGCCGCACATCCAGGGCGCCCACCCGATTGCTCCCGGCATGCAGGAGATAGTCGGATTCGCGCAGGCTATTGGCCGGCGCCTTGAGCTTGGCCTCGATAACCCGCCGCCCCCAGGAATCTGGCGCGGCATCGCGAATGCCCCCAAAGCCTGTCAAATCGTTCACGGGCAACAGAACTTTGCCTTTGACCGGCGCTCCATGCGTGCCCAGGCTCACGGGATCGATCTCCACGGCGCCCGGCCGGTCGAGATACCGCGTCCCGTAGGCGTAGCTGGACGCAAGGAGTGTGGCGCCTTCCTCCGTCATGGTCAGCAAGCCACACGGCACCCAGCTTTCATCCAGGTGGGCAAAGATCACGACTTCCCGGTCCTTGGCCATGGGCGCCTCCCTCAAAAATCGAGCTTGGCCAGCTCTGAAGTGGACAGGTCGCGCACACGCCGCGTCGCCTCGCGAGATTCGAGCGCCTTGAGCGCAGGGTCGGATTCGGCCAGCAGGCCGGCAAGCGTCGTGCCGGGAGAGATCGCTTCCAGATATCGGAGGATCTGCCCGAACGCCAGGCCTGGATCGCCTTTTTCAAGGCGATAGGCGGTGTTGCGGGAAAGCCCCGCACGCAGTGCGGCATCTGCCTGCTTGATGCGCCGGGCCTGGCGCAGACGCGCCAGCAATTGGCCAATCTGCTCTGACTGCCGGGCCAGTTCTGGCGAAATCGCAGATGATTGAGAGACCTTCATGCTTGTTAAATCACTCTATAAGTACTTATGGATTGATTTGACGAACATATTAAGCCAAGCATCAAAAACGAACAATAGGATCGTTAAATCGATCCTAAACTACTTAATATTCGATTTTAGATGCATACCATTGTGACTGGCAACGAATCCAGGAGTCCTTGCCGAAGGGTGCTGTGCCAGCCCGCAGCGAATCATCCCGCCCGCAAGCCTTGCCCGCCGCGCCTGGTGATGAAGCCTTCCAGGCTCCCGGCGCCATCCAGCCTCGCCAAAGAAAATGGGCTGCGACGCAGCCCATTTCTTGCCATCCGGATTGCTTGAGAAATATCCAGCTCTCAAGCGCTCCCGCACGCTTACACGTCGATATTCCCCGCCGACAAGGCATGCGCCTCGATGAAGTTCCGACGCGGCTCCACGTCATCGCCCATCAGCGTGGTGAAGACCTCGTCGGCCGCGATGGCGTCCTCGATCTGCACGCGCAGCAGGCGGCGCACCTTGGGGTCCATGGTGGTTTCCCACAGCTGCTCGGGGTTCATTTCGCCCAGGCCCTTGTAGCGCTGCTTGGAGATGCTGCGGTCGGCTTCGCTGCGCAGCCACAGCATGGCTTCGCGGAAGTCGGACACGGTCTGCTCCTTGCGCTTGTCGCCTTCGCCGCGCGCGGCCATCGAGCGCGGCAGGACCTTGCCGGAGAAGCTCTTGGCGGCGCGCGACAGCACGCCGTAGTCAGAGCCGTTGATGAAGTCCGCGTCGATGATGCTGACGCGCACGTTGCCGTGGTGCATGCGCTGGATCGACAGGCGATGACGCTCGGTGGCCGCGTCGAACTCGGCCACGATTTCCACGCCGTTGCCGCTGACCGGGTCGCGCAGCGCGCCGGCCAGGCGCTTGGCCGAGTCGGCGGCGGCTTCAGCCGTGTCCAGGTTGATCTCGACGCCTTCGGCCATGGCCGACAGCGCGGCCGGATCGAACACGCGCGACAGGCGCGCGATCACGCCGTCGGCGGCCACGTACTGGCGGGCCAGGTCGTTGAGCTCGTCGCCGCGGATGATGTTGCCGCCGGAGATGATCTCGGCGTCCTTCAGGGCCAGCTGCAGCATGAACTGCGCTTCTTCCTGGTCATCCTTCAGGTAGCGCTCTTCGCGGCCGACCTTGACCTTGTACAGCGGCGGCTGGGCGATGTAGACGTAGCCGCGCTGCACCAGCTCGGGCATCTGGCGGTACAGCAGCGTCAGCAGCAGGGTGCGGATGTGCGCGCCGTCGACGTCCGCGTCGGTCATGATGATGAGGCGGTGGTAGCGCAGCTTGTCGACGTTGAAGTCGGGGCCGATGCTGGTGCCCAGCGCGGTGATCAGCGTGGCGATCTGCTCGCTGGCGATCAGGCGGTCGAAGCGCGCCTTTTCCACGTTCAGCACCTTGCCGCGCAGCGGCAGGATGGCCTGGAACTTGCGGTCGCGGCCCTGCTTGGCCGAGCCGCCTGCGGAGTCGCCCTCGACGATGTACAGCTCGCACAGCGCCGGGTCTTTTTCCTGGCAGTCGGCCAGCTTGCCGGGCAGGCCGGCGCCTTCCAGCACGCTCTTGCGGCGCGTCATCTCGCGCGCCTTGCGCGCGGCTTCGCGGGCGCGGGCGGCCTCGACGATCTTGGCGCACAGCGCCTTGGCGTCGTTGGGGTGTTCCAGCAGCCAGGTTTCCAGCGTGCGGGCCACGGCTTCTTCGACGGCCGGGCGCACTTCGCTGGAGACCAGCTTGTCCTTGGTCTGGCTGCTGAACTTGGGTTCGGGCACCTTCACCGACAGCACGCAGGCCAGGCCTTCGCGCATGTCGTCGCCGGACGTCTCGACCTTGGCCTTCTTGGCCAGCTCGTTGTCGGTGATGTACTTGTTGATGATGCGGGTCATGGCCGCGCGCAGGCCGGTCAGGTGCGAGCCGCCGTCGCGCTGCGGGATGTTGTTGGTGAAGCACAGCACGCTTTCGCTGTAGCTGTCGTTCCACTGCATCGCCACTTCCACGCCCACCGTCACGCCGCCGGCCGAGGACTCGGTGGTGACCGAGAACACGTTCGGGTGCAGCACGGTCTTGCTGCGGTTGATGTATTCGACGAAGCCCTTCACGCCGCCGGAGAAGGCGAAGTTCTCTTCCTTGCCCTGGCGCTGGTCGATCAGGCGGATCTTGACGCCGTTGTTCAGGAACGAGAGCTCGCGCAGGCGCTTGGAGAGGATCTCGTAGTGGTACTCGATGTTGTTGAAGATGATCGGGTCGGCCAGGAAGCGCACTTCGGTGCCGCGCTTGTCGGTCGTGCCGGTCACGGCCAGGGGCGCGACGCGCTCGCCCTGGCGGAATTCCATCTGGTGCACTTCGCCGTTGCGGCGGATGGTCAGGCGCAGCCATTCGGACAGCGCGTTGACGCAGGACACGCCCACGCCGTGCAGGCCGCCGGAGACCTTGTACGAGTTCTGGTCGAACTTGCCGCCGGCGTGCAGCTCGGTCATGACGATTTCGGCCGCGCTGCGGTGGAATTCGTCGTCCTTGTGGATGTCGGTGGGGATGCCGCGACCGTTGTCCGTCACCGAGATCGAGTTGTCGGTGTGGATCGTGACGACGATGTCGTCGCAATAGCCCGCCAGGGCTTCGTCGATGGCGTTGTCCACGACCTCGAACACCATGTGGTGCAAGCCGGTGCCGTCGGACGTGTCGCCGATGTACATGCCGGGGCGCTTGCGCACGGCCTCCAGCCCTTTGAGCATCTTGATCGAGTCAGCGCCGTAGCCGCTGTTCTCGGGAGTGGTGTTCTGCTGATCTGACATGTCTGTTTCGATAAAGCTTTAAAGAACGGCCTGGCGGCCGGACCGCCGGCGGGCGCGCTGGCCCGCGGGCGGCACAAACCCACGTAATGGCGGATTAGATCCGCATGGGCATGACGACGTACTTGAACTGGTCGTCTTCGGGCAGGGTGATGAGCGCGGACGCGTTGGCGTCGGGCATGACCGACCACTGGATGTTGTCGACCTTGACGTTCGACAGCACGTCGAGCAGGTAGCCGACGTTGAAGCCCACGTCCAGCGGCTCATGGCCGTAGTCGATGTCGATTTCTTCCTGCGCCTCTTCCTGCTCGGCGTTGGAGGACGAGATCTTCATCTGGTTCTGCGCCAGCTGCAGGCGCACGCCCTTGAACTTGTCCGTGGTCAGGATGGCGGCGCGTTGCAGGCTGCCTTGCAGCGCTTCGCGGCCGACCAGGAAATGACGCGAGTAGTTCGTGGGAATCACGCGCGTGAAATCGGGGAACTTGCCTTCGACCAGCTTGGACACCAGCTCGACATCGCCGAAGCGGAAACGGATCTGGCCCGGCGCCACGTCGATGGAGACGGGCTCGTCGGAGTCTTCCAGCAGGCGCTGCATTTCCAGCACGGTCTTGCGCGGCACGATGACTTCGTGGCGTTCCTTGATGCCGTCGGCCTCGGTGGAGCAGTGCGCCAGGCGATGGCCGTCGGTGGCCACGGCGCGCACGCGGCCCGGTTCGAACACCAGCAGCATGCCGTTCAGGTAGTAGCGGATGTCCTGCTGCGCCATGGCGAAGTGCACCATGTTGAACAGGTGGCGCAGCGTGCGCTGCGGCAGCGTCAGCGACACGTCCCACTGTTCGGGCTGGGCCACGGTGGGGAACTCGCTGGCGGCCAGCGTCTGCAACGCGAAGCGGCTCTTGGCCGACTGCACGGAAAGCTTGTTGCTGGCCAGCGCCAGCTTGACCTCGCCCGTGTCGGGCAGGGCCTTGAGGATGTCCAGCAACTTGCGCGCCGCCACCGTGGTGGACTCGTTGTCCTGGCCCACGCCGAAGTCGGCATGCGTGGTGATCTGCACTTCCAGGTCGGTGGCGATGAAGGCAACCTTGTTGCCTTCCTTGCGCATCAGGATGTTCGCCAGGATGGGCAGGGTATGGCGTCTTTCGACGATGCCCGCCACAGTCGACAGCGGTTTCAGCAATGCATCGCGTGTGGTTTGTACGAGTTGCATGTTCATCCTTTTAGAGTTTGTTCCAACACGTGCAGGGTATGGTTGAGTTCCGCTTGCTTGGCGCGGGCATCGGAGATCTTGCGCACGGCGTGCAGTACCGTGGTGTGGTCGCGGCCACCGAACAGATCACCGATTTCCGGCAGGCTTTTCTGGGTCAGCTCCTTGGCCAGGTACATGGCGACCTGGCGCGGCAAGGCGATATTGGCGGGCCGGCGTTTCGAATACATGTCGGCCACCTTGATCTTGTAGAAGTCCGCCACGGTCTTCTGGATGTTCTCGACCGTGATCTGGCCGTTGGACACCGACAGCAGATCCTTCAGGGCTTCCTTGCAGACATCCACCGTGAGCACGTCGCGGCCGTGGAAGCGGGCATACGCCAGCACCTTGCGCAGCGCGCCTTCCAGTTCGCGGACGTTGCTGCGCAGATGCTTGGCGATGAAGAACGCCACTTCCTCGGGCATGGGCACGCCCTCGGACTCGGCCTTGCGCAGCAGGATCGCCACCCGCATTTCCAGCTCGGGCGGCTCGATCGCCACCGTCAGGCCGGAATCGAAGCGCGAGATCAGGCGGCTGTCGATGCCCGACAGTTCCTTCGGATAGGTGTCGCTGGTGATGATGATCTGCTTGCGCTGCGCCACCATCGCCTCGAAGGCGTAGAAGAACTCTTCCTGCGTGCGGTTCTTGCCGGAGAAGAACTGGATGTCGTCGATCAGCAGCAGGTCCAGCGAATGGTAGTAGCGCTTGAAATCGTCGAACGCCTTGCGCTGGTAGGCCTTGACCACGTCGGACACGTATTGGTCGGCATGCACGTAGCGCACGCGCACCCCGGTGCCGGCCGCGACCATGGCATTGCCGATGGCGTGGATCAGGTGGGTCTTGCCAAGGCCCACGCCGCCGTACAGGAACAGCGGGTTGTAGGACGTGCCGGGATTCTCGGCCACCTGCAGCGCGGCGGCGCGGGCCAGTTGGTTGGCCTTGCCGGTCACGAAGTTTTCGAAGGTCAGATCGGTGTTCAGGCGCGAGCGCTCGTACACGATGTTGGCGGCGTCGGCGTTGACAGCGGCGGCCGCGTTGGAAGCGGCGACGGTCTGCGCAACCATTGCAGGCGGCGGCGCCGCGGCGGGCGGCGGCGCGCCCCCCGTGGGCGCGGCGCCCTGCGTCGCGGCAGGGCGCACCGGAGCCACCGGCATGCGGGGCGTGGCGCCATGGCTGGGCAGCTCGAACTGCACCTGCACCGGCCGCTCGAACCACTCCGCGGCCAACGCTTCGATCTGGTGGGAGAAATTCTTCCGCACCCAATCCAGCTTGAAGCGGTTGGGCGCGGCAACGCGCAGCACCGCCTGCGTTTCGTCGTACGCAAGCGGGACCAGCGGTCGTATCCACGCGCTGATTTGTTGGGGGGGGAGTTCCTGCTCAAGACGACTGACGCAGGTCTGCCAGAATTCTTTCATGTCGCTCTTATTCAAACCTCGATTCTACCTTGCCTGGGCATGGGTTATCCACAGGGCAGGACCGGACTGACACTTGACCGGGCGCTTAACTGTTTGACAAGACAGGGAAAACTTGCTGAAATGGTGGGCTTTTCCGAATTCTGTCTGTCAGAAGGTTTCGCAGAAGGCCTCGAACACGAGCCTTGCTGAATATCGCCCGGGGGAAATCCCGGCCCGAAGCCCCGTCTCAAGATCGCGCCCCCGCCGGCATGCTTATCGGCCCGCCGGCCGCGCTTCTTGCAGATACCCGCTTTGTGGATCAGCGATCAGGAACCCTCCGGGCAGGTCCCTTCTGACTTTTGTTCTTTTTGTGGATCGTCCATGAAACGCACCTACCAACCTTCCGTCACCCGTCGCAAGCGCACCCATGGTTTCCGCGTGCGCATGAAGACCCGCGCCGGCCGCGCCATCCTGAGCGCCCGCCGCGCCAAGGGCCGCAAGCGCCTGGCCGTCTAAGTCCGGGTTCCGGTTTTCCGGAAACCCCGGCTTCTTGCCCGGACCGGCCACATTGCAGGAATTCTCGCAATCCCAGCCGGGTCCGACGCAAGCGTCCGACCTGCAGTCCATGCCGCGCGCCACGCTTCCCCCGGAGGCGCGGCTGCATCGCCCCTCCGAGTTCGCCGCCGCGCTGAAAGGCCGGCGTCTGGCCCGAGGGGCGTTCTTCGTTGTGAGCGCCGCTCCCAACGATCTCCCCCCCGGCCAGGAGGCCTGCGCCCGCCTGGGCCTGATCATCGCCAAGCGGTTCGCCGCCCGCGCCTCCACGCGCAACGCCATCAAGCGGGTCATCCGCGAAGCGTTTCGCCATCGGCGCCTGGCGCTGCCGGCCAAAGACTACGTCGTGCGCCTGCAATGCAAGATGCCTCCCGCCACGCTCACCGTGCTTAAACAGACGGTTCGCGCCGAAGTAGACGCTCACTTTGAGCGGATCGCGCGATGAGCGGGGCAGGGCCGGACACCCCAGAATCCGACCCGTCGCCACGTTCGGCGGCCCGCCCCCGGGGCGGCCGTGGCCTGGCGGCGGCGCTGCTCATCGCCCCGATCCGGTTCTATCGTTTTTTCTTGAGCCCCTGGATCGGCCGGCAATGCCGTTTCACCCCCACCTGCTCGGCGTACGCGATCGAAGCGATCGAACGCCATGGCGCCTGGCGCGGCTTCTGGCTGGCGGCCCGGCGCATCGGGCGCTGCCATCCGTGGTCGCCGGGCGGTCTGGACCCGGTTCCCCCCTCCCGACAAGCGCCGGGCGAGGGAACCAAGTGCGGCGAGGGCTGCTCCCACAGCCACCGCAGCAGGCATGATTGACGCTAAACTGGCGGGCTTTGCTGGCCCGTATTCACTTCAGTAGGCACCAATGGATATCCGACGAACCGTCCTCTGGATGATTTTTTCCTTCTCGCTGTTGCTTCTTTGGAACAACTGGCAGATCCATAACGGCAAGCCGTCGCTGTTCGGCGGGCCCGCGCCCGCGGCTGCCACCGCCGACGGCCAGCAACAGGCCGCCGCCGGCAACAACGCCACCCCCTCGGTGCCGAACGCGCCCGCCAATGCCACGCCGTCCGCCCCGACCTCGGCGGTGCCCGGTTCGGCCGCTGCCGCCCCGGCCCGTTCCGAGGAAGTCGTGGTCACCACCGACGTGCTGCGCCTGACCTTCGACACGATGGGCGCCCAGCTGGTGCGCGCCGAGCTGCTGAAGTACCCGGCGACCGGCCAGGCCGACAAGCCGACGGTGCTGCTGGACCGCAGCGCCGGCCTGAACTACGTGGCGCAGACCGGCGTGGTCGGCGCGCCCGACGGCCAGAGCTTCCCCACGCACCAGACGCCGTTCCGCGTGGTCTCGACCGAGCGCCAGCTCAGCGGCGACAGCCTGGTCGTCGCCTTCGAAGGCGAGTCCGGCGGCCTGAAGGTCACCAAGACCTACACGCTGCATCGCGGCCGCTACGACATCGACGTGCGCCACGACCTGGCCAACGTCGGCGCCGCCGCCGTGAAGCCCGCGCTGTACCTGCAGCTCGAGCGCGACGGCAACGATCCGGCCGACACGTCCAGCTTCTATCACACGTTCACCGGCATCGCGGTCTACTCGGAACAGGACAAGTTCCAGAAGGTCACCTTCGCCGACATCGAAAAGAAGAAGGCCAGCTACGTCAAGCAGGCCGACAACGGCTGGATCGCCATCGTCCAGCACTACTTCGCCACCGCCTGGGTGCCGCCGCAAGGCAAGCAGCGCAACAACGAAGTGGTCGAGGTGCAGAAGAACCTGTACGCGGCCCGCAGCATCGAAGCCGTGGGCGAGATCGCCCCGGGCGCCGCGTCGCGCGTCGACTCGCACCTGTGGGTCGGCCCGCAGGACCAGAAGGCCATGGCCGCGCTGGCCCCCGGCCTGGAACTGGTGGTCGACTACGGCTGGCTGACCATCATCGCCAAGCCGCTGTTCACGCTGATGACCTGGCTGCACTCGCTGCTGGGCAACTGGGGCTGGACCATCGTCGCGCTGACCGTGCTGATCAAGGCGCTGTTCTACCCGCTGGCCTCGGCGAGCTACCGCTCGATGGCCCGCATGAAGCAGGTCGCTCCGCGCCTGCAGGCGCTGAAGGAAAAGTACGGCGACGACAAGCAGAAGCTCAATGCCGCCATGATGGAGATGTACCGCACCGAGAAGATCAACCCGCTGGGCGGCTGCCTGCCGATGGTGGTGCAGATCCCGGTGTTCATCTCGCTGTACTGGGTGCTGCTGGCCAGCGTGGAAATGCGCGGCGCGCCGTGGATCCTGTGGGTGCACGACCTGTCGATCCGCGACCCGTTCTTCATTCTGCCCGCCATCATGATGGCCACCATGTTCCTGCAGATCAAGCTGAACCCCACGCCCCCGGACCCCGTCCAGGCCAAGGTCATGATGATCATGCCGCTGGTGTTCGGCGGGATGATGTTCTTCTTCCCGGCCGGCCTGGTGCTGTACTGGTGCGTGAACAACACGCTGTCGATCCTGCAGCAGTGGTCCATCACCCGGGCCATCCAGCGCAAGAGCGAAGCCGCCGCAAGCCGCTGATCGCGGACCACGGCAATGAAGAACCGGCCCCCAGGGGCCGGTTTTTTTATGGCTGCGTCACCCCGGAACCACCGCTGCCGCCTCGACGCGCGACGGACCATGGATGATGCCGCGGGCAATACCGTCAGCCGTCTACGGCGCGTGCGCCAGCACCCACAGCGCGTACTGCCGGACATACGAGCGCCCATGCGCGCAGCCGGCGGCGGCGGCCAGGATGGCCTGGCGGTCCAGATGCAGGGCCAGACGCAGCTGATCCTTGAACTGCTCCGAGAAATCGCCCTCGGTCAGGCGCCGGGCGATGCAGGCCACCAGCTGATCGCGATGGGTGCGCCCCAGCTGGCAGTGCTTGAAGCGGCGCGCCAGCAGCGCCCGGATCCGGCCGTCGGACACACCGCGCGACTCGGCCAGGAAAAAGCGCACGCACAGGTCCACCACGTCGGGCGCCTGATGCCGCAACAGCTCATCGGCCATGGCCAGCCATTCGTACTTGGAAAGGTACGGATACATGCGCGAAAGGGGGAGAAGTAAGGCTGGGCATGATAGCCCGCTTGCCAATCACATTAGCCAATGCTAATGTGATGTCATGATCGAGAACGACATCTTCAAGGCCCTGGCCGATCCGACCCGCCGCGCCATCTTCGAGAAGCTGGCGCCCGGCGGCATGAACGCCAGCGCCCTGCGGGTGGGCATGGACATCAGCCAGTCCGCCATGTCCCAGCATCTGGCGGTGCTGCGCAAGGCCGGCCTGGTGCGCGAAGAGCGGCAGGGCCGCTTCGTGAACTACGAAGTCGATCCCGACGGCCTGGCGCTGATCGCCGGCTGGCTGTCGAAGTACCGCGCCTACTGGCCGGCGCGCGTGGACGCCCTGAAGGCCTTGCTCAAGGACATGGACCAATGAACGACACTCCCGCCCAGGACACGCAGGACGAGCAGGCCGATGCGCTGGTGCTCGAATACGCGCTGGACGCGCCCCCGTCGCAGGTCTGGCGCGCCGTCAGCATCCCCGCGCTGCGCGAGCAGTGGCTGCCCGACGTGGCGGTGTCCGACCCCGAACCCGTCTCGGTCACCCACGAGGAAGAAATCCGCTACCGCATGCGCGACGACGCGCCGCCGTTCCTGGAAAGCCTGGTCACCTTCCAGATCGAGCCGGACGGCGAGGGCGGCACGCTGCTCAGGATCATCCACAAACTGGCCGACGCGCGCCTGGAGCGCCGCCTGCGGCCGGCCGCCAACGATGGCGGCCCCTGGCTGATGATGGCCGCCTAGCGGCCGCCCGAACGGTCGCCCAGCCGGCCGCCGGGCCTCGCCCGGCCTCCCTTTCCCAAGCAACACAAGGAGTTCGCTCATGAGCGGAGCGATGCAGCTCGTCCCTATGGTGGTGGAACAGTCCGGCCGCGGAGAACGGTCGTTCGACATCTATTCGCGCCTGCTGCGCGAACGCATCGTGTTCCTGAACGGCGAGGTCAACGACACGGTCTCGGCGCTGGTGTGCGCGCAGCTGCTGTTCCTGGAGGCCGAGAACCCCGGCAAGCCCATCCACCTGTACATCAATTCGCCCGGCGGCGTGATCACCAGCGGCCTGGCCATGTACGACACCATGCAGTTCATCAAGTCGCCCGTGCACACGCTGTGCATGGGCACGGCGCGCTCCATGGGCTCGCTGCTGCTGATGGCCGGCGAGCCGGGCGAACGGGCCGCGCTGCCCAACGCCAGCATGCACGTGCACCAGCCGCTGGGCGGCTTCCAGGGCCAGGCCTCGGACATCATGATCCACGCCGAGGAAATGCAGCGCACCAAGGACCGCGTCATCCGGCTGTACGCCGAGCATTGCGGCCGCAGCTATGAGGACGTCGAGCGCAGCCTGGACCGCGACCGCTACCTGACGGCCGACGAAGCCATCGAGTGG